>JBFGDP010000134.1:0-6597 GCA_041580575.1 Christiangramia sp. | reverse complement strand
CTGAAATTCCGAATGCCCTGGATCGCAAAATGTATAAAACTTTTAAAGTCTATTAAATCAGTACTTTTCAGCAATGATTAATCAAAAGCGGCAGCGTCAGCACGAAAATTGACATTACTTACATACCATTGCTAAACCGGCATCCTATGCATTAGTAAGCGTCCCCTACTCTGCCAGCTGCCGAGAATCAAGAACGATGTAGCAAATTTTGACGTAACCATTCTAATTTGATGTTTGTTTCGCTTTTACTAAATTAGTTGTTTCATACACCAATATCCCTTCACAAGGCCGTTTTTATGCAGAACACACTATGAGAAACCTAAGCATATTACTGATTTTATGTCTGATCCTGAGTTGTAATAATAATAAAGATCTGAGCCCGGGAGATCAATCTGATTTCCGGGAATTATCGCATTATAAGGATTATGCAAAGATCGCAGATACCTCCTACGTTAAAGATGGAGTTGAGCCTACTCATCGAATTACTCATTTGAAGAATAACAGGGAAAACCTAATTTTATTTAAAAGAATTTCTTTTAAAGGAAATGGCAACGAACATCAAACGATTCTAGATACACTTTCGATCAGGAACCTGGATGGCATTTTTTCTATATCAATTGGTTATTGTGAAATGCCAGACTCAGCACCCGAGGAGATCATTGCCATAGTGGAGAGAACCAAAAAAGATACTATCCAAACCATCGCTAAAGCCTGGAAAGCTAATGCCAGGTCAGGGAAAATTGAAAAAATTCAAGATCTAAATACCTTGATGTGTTTAAGTGAATTTTAATTCTATAGTTCAAATGCAGGAGAAGAAAGTTCTTCGCAAAGACTTGATAAGATATTGAATGATAGCATGAAAAAATCTTAATTGATCAATTAATAGAATATATTGCTGAAAAAGATTACAGCTAAATAGTGACATTTATTTAAACTAAGGTTATAAGTCTTCTATTTCCAATAAATAATCAAGCCGCCAGTCTTTACTCCAGTTAGAGATTACCTTGTCCTGGTGAAGAGATTAATAAATTAAGATTAAGCATATCAGGCATTTTATAAACATTCTCCTATTTCAAAGAAACATATTCCTATGCGGAATAATCTTTTCTGCTATTATTGGTTTTTTGGTTGGTAGTATGAAAATGACTGGAATATGCTATTTCTTAGTAAGTCCTATTATTCATTATTCCATCTACGAAATTAAAGGCAATTACGAATATTATTATTATTTCAATCTGGGGTTTCGTAGAACTATCCTCTGGTCCTCAACAGTGCTATTAGGTTTAATTATTCTCTTAATTTTTTCAATCCTATGAGTAACCTACACGTAGATAGCATTAGAAAATCTTACCAGGGTAAATTGATTTTAAGTGACATTTTCCTTTCCTGCAGAAAAGGGGAAACTATAGCATTGATTGGAAGAAATGGTTCCGGAAAGTCAACCCTGCTTAAAATAATTTTTGGTATTGAAAGTGCAGAAAACAAATTTGTAAGAGTAAATGGTAAGGTACTTAAGAGCTTTTCAGCTACTAGCAATTTAATAAGCTATCTCCCGCAGGATAATTTCCTGCCCGGGGAGGTTAGAGTTGATCACCTCATTAGACTATTTCTGCCCAGAAAAAAGAGAAAAAATCTCGTACAACATAATTGTATTCAACCTCTTCTACAAAAAAAATTTAAAGTGTTATCTGGTGGAGAAAAAAGAATTTTAGAAGTTTTATTACTATTAAATTCAGATGCTGATTTTATATTACTGGATGAGCCATTTAATGGAGTGAGTCCGATTATTCGAGAGCTCATCCTTGAAATTATTGATGATCAGAAACTAGAGAAAGGTTTTATTATTACAGACCATGACCACGAAAACGTTCTGAAAATCGCCGACAGGATTTATTTTCTGAATAATGGGAGTCTGAAAGAAATTAATGAGAAAGACGCTTTATTCGAAACTGGTTATTTGACCAAACCCAGGATATAATTTGTGCAAATTAAACATGGGCACTTAGCATAAAAATAATTTAGAAAATTCACGAAGAACAGTTCTAAGCAAAAGCAACCCAAATCTCATCATTTACCCTCCAAATTTTTGTTACCGCCACCCCGGGGTATCCTTTTCGTTTTACTTGATAGCCCTCCATTGAGCTTCGACATTAGAAAGAAAATAATTAACTCACTATTAGATTTTAATATATCCTAACGATGAGACATGTAAACCGCAGCTATTAGCATTATATCATAACTTTAAGTAATTGATCACTTAAGATCCAGTAGTATAATATTTGAAATCTATGAACCTGGTACAATTATTTGAAGACAGATCAAAAAAGGCTAAAGCAAAGGTAAAAGAGATTTGCTAATGGTTACTGAATAGAGAACTGGAACTGTAAGAACTTATGGCCTTTGTCGAAAAGCGACCACCAGTGGAAAAAGCGACCTGCATTGAGGCCATTGAATGCATGACAAAGAATAACCTTGCTTTGGTTAATAAAACTCTTTTGGAATATGTTAGCGGCCAGCTTAATGCCGAAGAGCCGAGAATTAAATGGGAAAGCGCCCGGGTTATTGGTAATATTGCCGGTAAATTCCCTCTGCTTCTAAAGAAGCCAGCACATAATTTACTAATGAATGCCACTCATGAAGGTACGGTTGTTCGCTGGGCTACGGCCTACGCCCTTAGGGAAATATTAAAGCTGAATACCGGATTAAACCGTGAACTTTTGCCGGAGATTGAGCGACTATCTAATAACGAAGAGGATACAGCAATAAAGAAGAAATACCAGGATGCCTTGAAAAAGGTAAGGAAGTAATGGACTTTTAATTATCTGGATATGACGAAAATTCACAGCCCTGGACCTCTACTTATCAAGATTAATGAATAAATTAGGCAGCCAGATCAACTTTATACTTTCTTGATTATATGAATAAAATATTTCTACGCATCTTTTATATACTCCTCACAATTATATTAATTGGAAAGATGGCAAACTGGATATTCAACTTTTCTGAGGAAACAAATTCACTATTAAATACATTAATGTATACCCTTTTAGGTCTCGGTTATATTATAAACGCCTGGGACTGGGAAAGAAAATTGATCCAGGCTCTTTTCCTGCTCTGTGGTATATACCTAATATCCATGAACTTTCTAAGCGATTTTAACCTTAAGTCCTTAATTGGGATTATCTGTATTCTCGCACCCTTGTTATACGCCAAACTTACGAGAGAGACATCCAACGACGAAGTCATCGCCGAAAATTAGAAGATAATCAGCTTTAGGGTGCAAAAATTATTAGTTGCCTATCATTTTCACAAAAAACAAAACTAAATCGTAAATAATTGTTTTTCAAACACTTATATCCAATAAACAACATTTTATCTTTGGAGATTCTGTATATTTAAAACTTTTACGAAATTATTCTAAATCGGTAATTCAGGAGTTATGCAGAAGAGATTTAATACCGCAGTTTTGGTTTGGTTCACTTCTGTGCCTGGTCTTGTTTCCTTGGTTTGCGGAGTTTTGAATGAATTTCTTAAGTTACCTGTAGACTTTTTACTCTCGTGTATTAATAAGTACAACACAACCGTAAAAAAACCTGAGAATTCTCACCCCGTTGCCATCTATACTCCACAACGAAACCTAATTTTCAATAACGACAGATCAATTATAAATGTTCATGACGTCCTTCCAAAATGGAAATTCTATCATGGTTTATATTCACCAGGTACTGTGGCATACCATACCGAAAAAGCATTAGCCTATCATTTAATAGTTGATGATTGGAAAAATATCGCCGACACCTCTAGATTCATTGATTATTTGAATTCAGGATAATTCAATAATTACCGAAAGTCTTATTAAATCTATAACCTAACAGGAATACGACGAAGAGGATACAGGTGCAGTTAATGCCTATTAAACCCGTGGTGTTAAATACCACATATTGCCCCTCCCCGAATAAAACCATAGTCATAGGAACCGGCAGATCTAAACCTACTTATCTTAAATATTTTATGTGATGAAAGTTAGATCTACCGGAATAAAACATGGCATCGGCAAACATTTAAGCGATAATTCACTAACTCGTTATATCACCTTCTCTGCCCTTTACACCGCACAGGGAATCCCGGAAGGTATCACCTATTTTGCGATGCCTGCCTGGCTGGCCATGAATGGAAAATCTACGATGGAAATTGCCGCGCTGGTAAGTGTAATGCTTATTCCCTGGAGCTTCAAGATCTTAATAGCACCTTTGATGGATCGTTTTACCTTTTTAGATATGGGTAGGAAACGTCCCTGGGTGATCTTTGGCCAGATTGGTTTGATCATTAGTTTTCTAAATCTTGGTTTGGTCCAGGACCCCCTTAATAATCTTCAGGGTCTTATGATCGCAGGATTCCTGGTAAACTTCTTTGGGGCTTTTCAGGATGTAGCAACAGATGGTATGGCAGTAGAGGTTGTACCCTGTGAAGAACAGGCGCGGGCTAATGGACTTATGTGGGGATCAAAAACCATCGGGATCTCTCTATCACTGGTCATGGGTACTTGGCTTATTAATAACCTTGGATTTTCCACTGCAGTAAGCCTGCTATCTATTTCTGTAGCTTTTATCATGATATTTCCTCTGTATTTTAAAGAACGACCGGGAGAGAAATTGTTACCATGGACAAAAGGCAGGGCTTCTTCATCATCTAGAAAAACCCAGTTAAGAAGCTGGCGCAGGATTTTTAAATGTCTCTACCGGGTGGTAACCCTAAAGGCCAGCCTGGTGCTTTGTTTTGGTATTTTTCTTTTAGGTATCATGTATGGCCTAGTAGATACTTTACTGCCAGTTTTTAGTATTCAGAAACTTGGCTGGACTAATTCATATTTTTCAAATACACTTTCAGTGATAAATCTAGCAGCAGGGTTCTTAGGTATGTTTATAGGAGGTTATCTCGTAGATCACTATGGTAAGATCAGGATGCTTACCCTCTATCTTATTTTATTAACCATTATGATCGGGGTCTTTGCTTATATCACTAATTTATGGGGTAGTACTTTAATCATGATCAGCTTCATCCTGTTCTATTATATCCTGTATACTTTTTTGTGCATTGCTATTTTTGCTTCTGCCATGCACTTATGCTGGAAAACCGTCGCGGCGACCCAATTTACATTGTATATGGCCCTCTCCAATATGGGACGTGCGGCCGGTGCGGGCCTGCTTGGAATTTTAAAATCCCAGTTTAACTGGGAGATGGTTTTTATTTGTATTGCCATAATTCCGTTTCTGCTTGTTATAATTATTCAATTTGTAAACCTTAAACGACACCGGATAATTGTAAACAGCTTTGATGTGGTTCCTTACGAGATCCCCCCTTCTCCGTCTATAAAAAATTAAGTCAGTGACTATTGGGTTTGAATGAAACGACAGGTTTTCTTTAGATCATCTTTGAAGTTGAATTTATGCAGGTATGAGATTTAAAGAATTATTGATCGTAATTATGACAGCTATTCCAATAATTGGTTGTGAACATAGCACTGCGCCTGAAAGAATTATAATTCCAAAAATTTCAGAATATCAGAAAACTGGTTTAAAATTATTGGGACCAGATCCATTTTTAAAAGGGCGCACTTACTATGTCAAAATTCCTGAAATTAGAAAAGATAAATTAATGATCTCCCTGAAAATGATTATACATCATAAGCTTGAAATTAATATTTATCCCGACGCAAACCTGGGTATTAAAGACTATACTCTGGTTGGAGATATCATACAAGTAAAGAAGGGCTATTATGCGACTATGATTAAAGACCGGAAGATCCTATTTTTTGTTAAAGAACATACTCTTTCAATTGCTGCCGAAACTGCTTTGGATGTAATAGTATTGGGTAATTGTGAGCATGCCGGCAGCGAACTTATAGGTAACTATAAAAGGGTATTTTTGCGGAAAGGGAAAAGGTAATTAAACCCAATATGCTTATTTTAATGATTTACAATGAGTCCTATTATTGAAAGCATTGGTAAACTGGTTTAAGGGATTTCACTATTTTAAACATCTTTAAATAAGAAAAGAACTTAAATCTGTACTGAAAAAATATATAACGATTTATGCAGAGTAATAATAAAGTGTTTATTGCAACCAGCATCGACGGGTTTATTGCAGATAGTGAAGGGAAAGTTGACTGGCTGGACACCATCCCAAATCCTGATAATAACGATATGGGTTATTATGAGTTCATGACGGGTATCGATGCCTTGATCATGGGACGCAATTCATTCGAAACTGTGCTTTCATTCGGAATAGACTGGCCTTATAAGGTACCTGTATTTATTCTTAGCCATAAGCTGGCAGAAATCCCTTCCCAGGTAAAAAATCAAAAAATAGAGTTGATTAAGGGGGATCTCAAGAAGATTACAAAAAGTCTTTATGCCCGGGGTTTTGAAAGACTGTATATAGATGGAGGTAAAACCATTCAGAACTTTTTAAGGGAAGATCTCATAGATGAAATGACCATAACCATCATTCCTGTACTACTTGGCGATGGTATTCCCCTATTTTCCCATAATTCCCGGAGCTTAGAATTTTCGTGTGTAAATACTAAAATCTTTCTGG
>JBFGDP010000133.1:0-6639 GCA_041580575.1 Christiangramia sp. | reverse complement strand
TAACCTCTTTAGGCAAAAACCTGGCTATTTCCACCGATTTCGGAGATGTATTTATTCTAAATGACGAACAGGAATTCAGGATCCTGAAGAAAATACCCCGGGCGAAGATCCAGGGGAATACCATCTCTTTCTTAGATGAATATGAGGGTTATTTATTGATAGGTACCGAAAAAGGATTGACCCTATATAAGGACAACCGTTATGTTTTCTTAGATGAAGAACAGGGACTGGCACAGCCCTTCTATAGTGCAGAAATACGAGGGCAACATTTGTCGATTGGAAGTAACAATGGATATTACACGGTGGATCTTGAAGAGGTTCGGGATACCAGGCCTTTACTAAAAGACCTTAAAATCGAGGAGATCAATATCAATAATGAAGAATTTCCTTTTGAACCACTCGCCAGTTCAGAAGAACTTAAGTTATCATATGACCAGAATACGGTCTTACTGAAATTCAGTACGAATGCCCATCCATTTCCGCATAAGTTAAGCTACCAGTATCGATTACATTCCAATGAAGCCTGGAGCATCCCCTCGGCCAAACCTGAGATCTTCCTGCCGTCCTTACCATCTAATGAATATAATATAGGCGTTAAGGTATTAGATAAAAGTACCGGTTTAGACTATACCCAATCGCTAATTCAGTTTTCTATACTTCCGCCATTCTGGAAAACCTGGTGGTTCGCTTTATTGACCTTAAGTACATTGCTAATTGGCATTGCGGTAATTTATCAATATCAAATTAGACAGGCTAAACAATTTGAAGCTCAGAAACGTCTTATTCAGAAACGTTTTGAAGAAACTAAAATGGAGGCTCTGCTGGCACAAATGAATCCGCATTTTATTTTTAATGCCATGAATTCTATACAGAATTACATCATGGACAGTGATATAGATAATGCTACTCTGTTCTTAGGTGATTTTGCAAAATTAATAAGGCTTAACCTGGATCACTGTACCAAACCTACCATTTTATTAGTTGAAGAAATCGAATATTTACAGTCCTATATACGGGTAGAGAATACCAGATTTAATAACAGCATCAAGGTTGTGATGGAGGTAGATCCCGATATAGACACTTATGAAGTTGAGATCCCTACAATGATCCTGCAGACCTTTATCGAGAATGTCTTTGTACATGCTTTCCCGGAGGGTGTAGAGAATCCCACATTGAGAGTATCTTTCAGGTTACTATCAGAGCACATCTTAGAATGCCGGATCGAAGATAACGGCATTGGATTTTCTTCCGTATCGGCTAACAAATTACATACTTCCAAGGGAGTAAAACTTGTCAGGGAACGTTTGGAATTACTCGGTTACCAGGAAAAAGCCATACAAATAACTTCCCATAAAAATAAAGGAACTTCTGTAGTCCTAACCCTCGACGTTTAACGATAACTTTAAGATTCCATACGTTTACTAAATGACCTCTAAAGGTGTTATCATATAATTTACTTTTAAGTAAAATTAGAGTAAGTGGCAGCTACACCTTAATTGGGGGTGCTTCCAGAAAATATTATGAGTAGGGTCGTAATATTTTATTTGATGTCATAGTAGAGGTCACTGCTCTAATCTTTTTTATAATAGAATCAATCTAGCTGACCAATAATAAATAAAAGAACCACAGGCGAATCATGTATTTGCAGGTGGTTTTGCTTTTAACACATATTCCTTCTTTTTATCATTCTTTTTAAGCTTCATCATTCAAATTATAGCGATGCCAAATAGAGGAATCTTGGTGTGTCATTTAGAAAGAAGCGTTAGCGTAGAGAAGAATCTCTGGAGATTTACTCCTTTGAGCCTGGGAGGGGGAACCAGCAAAGATATCTTACCCCTTAATGACCCTGTCATTCTGAAAGAAGCGTTAGCATAGTGAAGAATCTGAGAGATTGACTGTATTAATCTCATTATAGAACTGGAATGAATCTGAAATTTGCTTTGATTTAATATTTTAATCACACATCCTCACCAGTTTATAATCTATACCAAAATCAGCTTTATCATCTAATTCTAATCTTTCCTGAGTCAAGACCATAATTGTATAATTATTTTCTCCTCCTCCTATATCATTAAAACCTCTGGTGGTTAAATTTCTTCCTGAAAGAGAATAACTACCAATATTAGTGTCATTGTTAAAGGTATAACCAAATGTTCCGTCATCATAAAATGTCCAGATGTGCGTCCTCTGGCAATCACTTTCTACATGCCACTCCCCTAGTAAACCCTGCCCAATATCAACAGTAATTAAAGGTTCTTCGGAGTCATCTGAAGAACAGCAAATCATCAAACTGGCAATTAGAGGGATATAGATAATTTTTCGCAACATAATTTAAAATATTGTATAATTATAAGTTACGACATTATAAGTTCTTAGATCAATTTAAACAGAATCAAATATTAGCAGGAACCTGCAAAGAAAACTTAAACCTTCATGTTCATGTCATTCTGCAAGAAGCGTTAGCGTAGTGAAGAATTCCTGGGGATTAACTGCGTTGATCCCGGGAGGGGAAACCAAAACTTAAATTAAACAATTCAGGGCGCTGTGCGACCTGGATCATTTTTGTTTTATTCAGATTTCTGAGTTAACTCAAACCCTTATAAAACAAAAATGCTCCACCCTTTGGGTGAAGCATTTAATTTAAGCGGAGAAAGAGGGATTCGAACCCCCGGAGGTGTGACCCTCAACAGTTTTCAAGACTGCCGCATTCGACCACTCTGCCATTTCTCCTGAGTGCCTCATCAGCTATTTGCTGAATGCGGGTGCAAATATAAGACGCTTTTTCTATTTTCCACAACTAAATTCCTAACTTTTTTGAAGTAATTTTTATTGCTTTCATTATCAGCAGGTTCAAAATTATGTTTTAAATATTTCCATAGATCCATCAAATGCTTTCATTATTAATTAAACCTTCCCGCCTACTCTTAGTCTATATTTATGAACCTCTTATAAATGAATTAATATCTAAACTGCTATCTTGGCGGAAAATGATTAAAAAAAACTAAGAATGAAGAAAATACTTTACCTGGCCCTACCAGCCATACTCTTATCCTGCGGAGTTCAAAACGGAAAAATTGAGGATGCAGATCCACTGGAATATGCCAGTACCATTACGGCTGATGAATTGAAGGATCACCTCTACACTTTTGCGAGTGATGAATTTGAGGGCCGTGAGACCGGGGAACCGGGCCAGAAAAAAGCCGCTGAATATTTGAAGAATGAATATAAGAAACTTAACCTTCCCTCTCCTTTAGGCGGTGATGATTACTACCAGGAAGTTCCTGTAAGCTATTTTAAAAGAGGCAAGGTAAAGCCTACAGAAAATGTCGTGGCCTTTATAAAAGGTTCAGAAAAACCTGAAGAGGTGCTGGTTATCTCTTCTCACTATGATCATGTAGGTATGGACGATGCCGGAAATATTTATAACGGGGCCGATGATGATGGTTCCGGTACCGTGGGCGTTCTGGAGATCGCAGAAGCGTTTGTCCAGGCACAAAAAGATGGGTTTACCCCGAAGAGATCGATCCTCTTTCTTAATGTGACCGGTGAGGAAAAAGGTTTGGTAGGCTCTAAGTTCTATACAGATGAACCAATCTTTCCTTTAGAAAATACGGTGGCCAACCTGAATATAGACATGATTGGCAGGATAGATCCGGCTCATGAAGGCAATGATAATTACGTATACCTTATTGGTAGTGATAAACTAAGCACAGACCTTCATAATTTAAGTGAAGCTGTAAATAAGAAATATGTGAATATGGATCTGGATTATAAATATAATGATGAAAACGATCCAAATCGCTTCTACTATAGAAGTGATCATTATAACTTTGCAAAGAACAACATTCCAATCATTTTTTACTTTAACGGTACCCATGCCGATTATCATAAGCCTACCGATACACCAGATAAGATTGAATATGACCTGTTAGCGAAAAGGACGCAACTGGTATTTCTTACTGCCTGGGAGATCGCCAACCGCGATGCGAGGCTGGTAGTAGACAAATCTGATGATTCTGCAGCTGCCGTAAGATAAATTTGCTGAAATTCTGATTAGTAAGCCTCGTTCTAAGGACGGGGCTTTTTTGTTACTAGTAGTTAGTATTGAATATTGAGATGTAAGAAATAAATTGTTCTAAATAAATACTTCGGCGTTCTTATTTCGTAATTCGTACTTTAGACTTAGTTTTTATCTTCCAGCAAGGGAACAAACCTGAAGGCTCCATACTCGGTCTTATCAAATTCTTTAGCCGATTTTCTAATAAACAAGGTCATGGTCTGCACCTTTGTACCTACCGGAATCACCAGTCTGCCGCCTACCTTTAACTGGCTTAGCAAATCTTTAGGAACCTCCGGCGCACCGGCTGTCACGATGATCTTTTCATAGGGTGCATATTCCGGTATTCCCTTGTAACCATCCCCAAAACTCAAATATTTGGGCCGGTACCCTAATTTTGAAAGAAATGTTTTGGTCTTTTTATAAAGCTCATTTTGTCTCTCAATACTATAGACCTTTGCTCCAAGTTCACACAGAACCGCGGTTTGATATCCACTTCCGGTACCAACCTCGAGCACCTTATCCCCTTTTTCGATCTGAAGTAGCTGGGACTGGAATGCAACCGTATAGGGCTGGGAAATGGTTTGATCTGCAGCAATGGGGAAAGCTTTATCCTGGTAAGCATGATCTTCAAAACTACTGTCCATGAAAAGGTGGCGCGGGATCTTGCCAATAGCGGCCAGGACTTTCTCATCGGTAATCCCTTTTTTCTTCACAGTTCTCACCAATTGCTGTCTTTTTCCCTGGTGTCTAAAAGTATCCTTCAAGTTTTCTATGCTTTATTCTGGCTATAAAATTAGGCAATCGGGCTGATTAATCCCAAGTAAATAGCCTCCGGGATTTGGCCTATTTTTATAAAGTATTTAATATCAAAATGCTATTTTTGTGAAAAATGCAAAAATATGCTCAAAGCAGGAGTTCTGGGTGCAGGTCACCTCGGGAAAATTCATCTTAAACTTTTAAACCAGTCCGAAGATTATGAACTAGTAGGTTTCTACGATGCCAACCGGGAAAATGCAGAGAAGATAGCTTCAGAATTTGGGTATAAGATGTTTAGTGATCTCGATGAACTCATTGCCGCCGTAGATGTGGTAGATGTGGTAACTCCTACCCTGGCGCATTTTGATGTGGCCAAAAAAGTGATCTCTGCCGGCAAGCATTTATTTATAGAAAAACCTATTACCAATACCTATGAAGAAGCCAGGGAGCTTATCGAGCTGGCTGAAAAGCATGGGGTAAAAGGCCAGGTAGGTCACGTAGAAAGGTTCAACCCGGCGTTTCAGGCAGTGGCAGATCGCATAGAAAACCCGATGTTCATTGAAGCACACCGTTTGGCAGAATTCAATCCGCGAGGAACAGATGTACCCGTGGTGCTGGACCTGATGATTCATGATATTGATGCTGTACTAAGCGTTGTAAAATCTGAGGTGAAAAAGATCAATGCCAGCGGGGTCTCTGTGATTAGCGATACTCCGGATATTGCCAATGCGAGAATTGAATTTGAGAATGGTTGTGTGGCCAATCTTACTGCTAGTCGTATTTCCATGAAAAATATGCGGAAATCACGGTTTTTTCAACGGGACGCTTATATCTCTGTAGATTTCCTTGAAAAGAAGTGTGAGGTGGTAAAAATGAAAGATGCGCCAAAAGACCCCGATGATTACGCGATGATCCTGCAGAACGCTGAAGGAATTAAAAAACAGATCTATTTCGACAATCCCGATGTTTCTCCAAATAATGCGATCCTGGAGGAACTGGAAAGTTTTGCCGAGGCTATAAACAATAATAAACAGCCTGTGGTTACGCTGGAACAGGGCGCGAGAGCTCTGCAGGTAGCCAACCAGGTGATCGCAAATTTTAATGTATAATATATTAACCGGGAATTTCTATACTTATTCGTCTGACTCTACTAGTTTCGGCATCTTAAAAGATCCTGAAGCAAGTTAAGGATGAGTTCAAGTTGAAATTTCTGAAAAACCAATAAAATGAAAAACATTGCAGTTATAGGAGCCGGAACCATGGGAAATGGTATTGCACATACCTTCGCCCAAAACGGTTACAAAGTTCAGTTGATAGATATTTCTGAAGATAGCCTGAAAAAAGGTATGGATACCATATCCAAAAACCTGGACCGCATGGTCGCTAAAGAGAAGATCAGCCAGGAGCAGAAACAAACAACACTTGACAATATCACTACCTACACAGAAATTTCTGAAGGAGTGGAATATGCCAGCCTGGTAGTGGAAGCGGCTACAGAGAACACTGAGCTAAAACTGAAGATTTTCAGACATCTGGATCAAAATACTGCAGAAGATACCATATTAGCTAGTAATACCTCTTCAATTTCAATTACCGAGATCGCTTCAGTGGTTTCTAATCCGGAAAGGGTGATAGGAATGCACTTTATGAATCCGGTGCCCGTAATGAAGCTCGTAGAGATCATTCGTGGGTATAATACCAGTGATGAAGTAACTAAAACCATTATGGACCTTTCAGAAAAACTGAACAAGGTTCCGGTAGAAGTTAATGATTACCCAGGTTTTGTGGCGAATAGGATCCTCATGCCAATGATCAATGAGGCT
>JBFGDP010000132.1:0-6755 GCA_041580575.1 Christiangramia sp. | reverse complement strand
TATTAGCGCGGGAACCTGCGATCTCAGCTTAAATTCAGTATATCAAACCAAAACTACTATTAAGATGAGACGCTTTAATGCATTGAGGAATTTATCTTTTTTATTTATCTGTAGTGCCCTTTTTCTTGCCTGTAATTCTAATACACAAGTGGTAGAGCCTTCCAATAGCGAGGCCAGGATCTTAAGTATGAGAAACCCGGTGGTAAAAAAAGAGCCGAAGGTTTTTCGAAAGGAAATTAGTTACACCATTGATTCGTTAAAGACAAGGAAGGATATTGACAGTCTTATAAATTCTTATTCAGAAGAACAACTAGGATTGATCCTGGCTCTAAACCGCGTTGATAAAAACAGACTGAGACCTGAGCGGCCTATTATCATCCCAGATTGTGTAGCTGAAGAATTCAATACCTATAGCCCCATGCCAGATAATATAGATTTTTTACAGTGTATACCCAAGACCGTTTTGATCTCAAAAAGGGTTCAGGCATTTGGATTGTATGAAAATGGGGAGTTGGTAAAATGGGGTCCGGTAAGTACTGGTAAAAGCTCTACAAGAACTCCCAGTGGTCTTAACTACGGAAATTATAAAGCAAAGCGAAAGGTAAGTACCGTGGATCCATCATGGATACTTCCTTATTATTTTAATTTCATGAATTTTGAAGGCGTAGGAGTGCATCAATATGCTCTTCCAGGCTATCCCGCCAGTCATGGATGTGTAAGACTTTATATGGATGACGCGAAATATATATTTGATTGGGCCAGCATGTGGGAACTAGATGGCTCCAGGATAGAAAGAAATGGTACTCCTTTTATGGTTTATGGGGAATATGATTATGATTCCAATAAGCCATGGTTAGACCTGGCGCAAAGTATGAAGGCTAATGATCTGTCCCAGGATGAAATAGAAATCCTGAAAGATTACGTTAAAAAATACCAGGAAGATCCAAGAAATTATCACAATATCACTTCAGAAAATGAAGCTGAGTTAGCTGAAGCTTAATTAAAATTGTTTTTAATTAAATTAGCCGGTAAATATTATAACTATGCAAAGTTTTAATTTTTACCGGTTTCTTTTTGTCCTGATATTTGGATTGTCTAGCTTATCTTCTGTTTCCCAGGAAACGAAACTCATGATAAGGGCTAAGGCCAAAGATGCCAAATTTATTGGATCTTCAATTGGCGGTGCCAGGGTTTTGGTTCGGGAAACTATAACCGGCAATATTCTGGCTGAAGGAGTTACCAAAGGCAGTACAGGCGATACAGAGAAAATCATGAAAAAGGATTTGAAAAGAGCAGAAACACTCTCTGATTCAGCAACAGCAGGCTTTCTTGCTAAACTAAATATAAAAGAACCAAAATTTGTAACTGTGGAGGTCTACGCCCCCCAGAATAAAAAACAGGCAACAATCTTAAGCAGTACACAATTATGGGTACTTCCCGGAAAGGATATAACCGGAGACGGCATAGTCCTGGAGGTGCCTGGCTTCATCATAGATATTCTGTCTCCCCAGACCCATGAAAGATTAAAGGCAACAGAATTGGTGAATCTTAGCGCAAATGTAGTAATGATGTGTGGCTGCCCCGTTACCAGTGGAGGTATTTGGGATGCTGAGCAATATGAAGTCAAAGCCGTGATCACCGATGATAAGAATACTCAAAAAGAGGTTGAATTAATACAGGGCGATAAGCCGAGTACATTCCACGCAGAGGTTACACTTGAAAAAGGACTTTATGATGTATTGATTTATGCATATGATCCTGTTACCGGGAACACGGGGGTAGATAAGACTAATATAATTGTGAACTAATTAAGCAGCCCAAGTGCCTCTATCGTTCTAAGAACCCCATTTTCATTATTGTCATAACTGGTTACGAAGTTACTCGCCTGTATGATCTCTGGATGGGCATTCTTCATGGCATAGCTGTGTTTGGCAACCTGCATCATCTCAAGATCATTTAAATAATCTCCGAATACCAGCGTTTCCTCCTCTGTAATATTTAACTCTTTCTGAATCCCTTTGATGGCATTGCCTTTATTAGCATCCAAAGCGGTAATATCAATGAAAATCCTTGCGGCTACAGCTACTTTGAATCTTTCGGTATAATTTCTGAAATGTGGAAAAGTATTTTCTTCAACTCCATTGAAATTACATAAGGTAACTTTAAGGTACGTATCATCTACTTTTGTAAGATCTTCTACCACGTGAAGCCTTTCATAGAATTTTGCGATCTCTTTTCTGAAAGTCTCATCCTGAGTTTCAATATATGCAGATTCCTTTCCGCATAGAACCAGATGTGTATCTTTTAATTTTCTACCCAGGTTGATAAACTCCCTGGCGGCGGCCTTTTCTATAGGGTTTACATATAATTCTTTGCCTTTATGGGAGACGTATGTGCCATTTTCGGCAAAGAACATTGTACGATCTTTGATCTTTTCAAATTTAGACTCCAGGTTATAAAATTGTCTGCCACTGGCTATGGAAAACAAAATTCCTTTCTTAGTTAATTGCTCCTCAATTTTCCAGAAATCTGGGTGTAATTCATGATTATCATTCAGCAGGGTGCCATCAACATCGGTTACAATTAGCTTTATCATAGGTGTCTGTTTGAAACCCCAAATGTAATTGATAGAAGATAGCGCCTATGCAAAAGCCGGTTAAATTTTTCACTACCTCTATAATGGAATTTTATACCCTGCAGCCTTACGCCTGGAAGCATACTTTAGAAAAGTATTGCATCCACAATACCACCTACTATGGCGATCAATATGGCCAGCCAGACAGAAGGCCAGAAACCATCTGTTTTAAAATCTGAAGTTAATTTATCTGCTATCTCGATGATAATAGCATATGCAATAACCCTGGTGACGAATCCTATACCCAGGAAATAAAATATACCAAGAGTGGCCAGATTTAAAATGGCAGTAAGCAGCCAGCTTAAAAGGAAGCTAAGAACCCCGATAATAAGAGCTACAATAATGGCAGATTTAAAACCAGTTAGATGAACTTTACTGAGAAATTTTGCGGCGACAAGAAGAACTACCGCATCAACGAGAATATGGATTAACCACTGAATCATATTAGTTGGTTTAAGATGTTAGTTTAACCTAAGATACTCAAAAAGTAGATAAAACAATTCTAATTAGTGGTAATGCGTGCCTCCAGGGTTTTTGGTTCTTTCTTTAATAGGACTTCCCAAAGTGCTTTGAGATTCGCCAGTTTTTCCCTTTGTTTAAGCCGGTATTCCGTTTGATAAGCTCTCTGGTCTGCCGGGAATCCTCGATAATTAAACCCCAGGTTTGAAGCTATAAAAAGAGCTCGTGGAAGGTGAAATTCCTGGGTGACTACGATAGCATCAGTGATGCCGAATAAATTGCCTGCCCTGTACATACTGTCATAAGTGTCTAAACCCGCATGATCTGAAGTGATTTTTGTTTCATCAATTCCCTTATCTTCCAGGTAACTTACCATCGCCGCGACTTCATTATAATCATCACTACGATGGTCCCCGGTAACCAGGAAATTCTCCACTTTTCCCTGTTGATAAAGTTTAATGGCAGTATCTACGCGGTCTTGAAGAATAGGGGAGAGTTTTCCATCTGCATGTACACTTGCTCCCAGAATAATAACAGTTTTTGAATTTGGCAATGCTGTAATATCCCTGTAAATGAGATCCTGGGTTTGTCTTTTAAAGATGGCCTCTATCCCAAGGATAGAAAAAATAATTAGTACGAGACCAATTACCGAGAACAGAATAAATTTTTTGAGTCGTCGCATTATCGTGAGATGATTGACCAGGTGAAGATAGCCATAATTATTGGATGTATCAGATTAATCTATGCGCTAACGCCAGCGATGCTTTATACATTGTGTACATTTGTAAAATATTATTTAAAAGTAATTATGAGTAATATTAAAGCCCTGAACTGGCGTTATGCCACCAAGAAATTTGACAAATCCAGGATCCTTACAGCAGATAAAATAGAGGTTCTCAAGAAAGCATTTAATCTTACCGCAACTTCGTACGGGTTACAGCCTTTAAAAATGATTATCATTTCTAATAAGCAACTTCAGGGAGAATTGCGAAAGTTCTCTTTTGATCAACAGCAGGTAGATTCTGCTTCGCACGTGCTGGTAATTTGCATTGAGAATAGGATCGATGAAACCTTCATTACCAACTACTTTAAACTGGTGAAGCATGTAAGGGATACGCCGGAGGAGATATTAAAGCCCTTTCATGAATTTCTTGTGGATGATTTTAAAACCAAGGAAGTTCGTGAAATTGAAGCCTGGGCTATTAACCAGGCGTATCTTGCTTTGGGAACCTTGCTGACCGTTTGTGCGGCCGAAGAAATAGACGCTTGTCCCATGGAAGGGTTCGAACCCAAAAAATATGATGAATTCCTGGATCTTCACCAAAAGAACCTGAGATCTGTATTGGTATTACCTGTTGGTTACCGCTCTGAAGATGATGAGTTCTCGACTTTTAAAAAAGTAAGAAGACCCCTGGATGAGGTGATTATCGAAATTGATTAATAGTTCACGTATTCTGTGATTTCCAGACCGTACCCAATCATTCCCACTCGCTTGGTTTGTTGAGAATTTGAAAGAAGTTTGATCTTATGGATTTCAAGATCATGTAGGATCTGTGCACCGATTCCAAAATCCTTGTTATCCATTTTAACAGGCGGAGCCTTGATCTCCCCTTTTTTCTGACTCTCTTTTAATTCAGTAAGACGATTTAATAGGTTAGGGGACTGGTTGGCCGGATTTATGAATACTATAGCACCACGACCTTCCTCGTTGATCGCCTGGAACATGCCATCCAGTTTCTTATCAACGTTGTTGGTAAGGGTTCCCAGAATATCATTATTCACCAGGGTTGAATTTACTCGCACCATGATCTCCTCATTTGGTTTCCAGCTTCCCTTGGTAAGGGCTATATGAACCTGGGCATTGGTAGTTTGCTTATAAGCTCTAAGCCTGTATTTCCCAAACCGGGTCTCCAGTTCAAAATCTTCTTTCTTTTCTATTAAAGAATCATGCTGCATTCTATAGGCAACAAGATCTTCTATAGAAACGATTTTGAGATCAAACTTTTTGGCAACTTCCATAAGTTGAGGTAATCGGGCCATGGTACCATCCTCATTCATGATTTCCACGATCACTCCCGCAGGTGCAAATCCGGCAAGTCTTGCGAAATCTATAGCTGCCTCGGTATGGCCGGTTCTTCTAAGCACACCACCTTCTTTGGCTTTCAGCGGAAAAATATGCCCGGGCCGGTTGAGGTCCTGGGGCTTTGTGTCCGGGTCTATCAGTGCCTCAATCGTTTTGGCACGGTCTGAAGCAGAGATACCCGTGGTAACTCCCTTGCCTCTCAGATCTACAGAAATAGTAAAGGCGGTTTCCATGGGGTCGGTATTATTACCTACCATCATTTCAAGCTTCAGCTCATTACACCTGGCTTCAGTTAAAGGAGCGCAGATAAGTCCCCTACCGTGAGTAGCCATAAAATTGATCATCTCGGGTGTTACTTTTTCTGCAGCTGCAAGAAAATCCCCTTCATTCTCACGATCAATATCATCTACGACGATGATCACCTTACCGGCACGAATATCATCGATCGCTTCCTGGATAGTGTCCAGTTTTACTGAATATTGATTGTTTTCCACCTGAGCCATAAATCTAGTTTTCTGGCTGCAAAGATATTTATTCTGTTTTACTTTTATCCTTGATAAGCCCAGCTTTTTTGAAGAGTTTCTTAAAGGGCTCTATAAAGTTATCGAATACAAAAAGCCCTTGGTCTGTGGTGGCTCTATAAGTGAGATAAACTCCCAGTGGCATCATGATCCAGGTTGATAGCCAGGTTGCTACAAAGGGTGAGATACTACCGTTTTCAGCCGAGTTTTTAGCAAATATCCCAATAAAGTGGTAGGTAAGGAACAATAGAATTGCTACTACAATGGGTAGCCCCATGCCACCTTTTCGAATAATAGCACCTAAAGGAGCGCCTACAAAGAACAGAACGATACAGGCAATAGATAAAGCATATTTCTCATGTAAAGCGATCTCAAATTTATTGATCTGCACTATACTCACTTTAAATTCCTGTTTCTTCATTCCCAGGTGCGCAAGTGCCGAATTAACCGTACCTAAAGCCAGGTTCGAGATCTGCGCTCCATCATAGGTGTCAAAATAGGACAGAAGGTCCTTTTCCTTGTCTAAAACGGTATCCTTAGGTTTGTAATTGATCTTTAAGTTGGGGAGTCCCGTCCTGGTGTACATACTCTTGCGAAAATCTGCCATTCGCTTGTTGTAGGAAACAGAGAAGGAATCTATGCTTTCATCCAGTTCAGAGATCTTGAGCATCCCATGGGTGGAGTTATAGGTTTCATCCTCCAGATCTACATTATTAAAATCTGAAAGATCAATATTGATCACATACTCATCAAAATAACTTTTGGTAAAAGGCTTGCGCTTACGCTTTTTGTAATCGCTGGGCTCAACTTCATCATAGTAATTCCCTTCTTTCAGAATAAGTGAAAGTACATCAGAATCTGTGCTTCCAACAAGTTCACCTTCTTTGGCTTTGATCACGGTACTGTTGCCACCGGTCTTATTTTTCTGGTGTATGATCACATCGGTAAGATATTGATCATTCTCCCCGCTTTTTTCCTCCACTTTAATGTTGAAGGTTCCAATATCATTGAAAATTCCCTCAGAAATTGCCATGGCGGGCTTTAATTGTGCAATGTT
>JBFGDP010000131.1:0-6795 GCA_041580575.1 Christiangramia sp. | reverse complement strand
AGGTAAACATCCAATTCCGCACGCTGAAGGAATTGCAAAGGATGAAAATAGCGAGAAGATGAAAGAGAAAGATAAGTCTTTAGATGAAAATGAGAAGAAGAAAGATTAATAAATAATCTCAAATTAAAATCCCGCTCAATTGAAATTGAGCGGGATTTTTTTAATTCTGCTTTTTCTTACTCTATGATGCAAGTTCGACTTCTCCAGATGAGCGTATCTTTTTGATCTTAAAATGAAGAATAATGCTCATGGCCATAAAACTTACCGCAATGATGATCGATAACAGTCCCAATTCATGACCAATGGAAGAAAGGTCTCCGCCATAAAAAGCGATCTTTCTGAATCCATTCAGAAAATGTGTTAGAGGTATTATCTGCGCGAAATTCTGAATTGCTTCCGGGATCGCCAGAGAAGGCCAGGTAAAACCACTCAGTACAAAGGCCGGTGTAGAGATCACCATCAATAATTCGGTTGCCTTTAACTGGCTTGGAAAAATGATCGAGAATAACATCCCTATTCCCATCGAGGCGAGACTCAGCAAAATCGTAAGCAGTAACATGGGCAGGTTGAATATTTCTGCATCTATCCTGAAATAAGGAATGAAACCACTAACCAGGAACCACATTACCGGGATCAGAATAAAGAAAGGAACCGCTTTTAACCCAATATGATAAACAGACCACTTATTAGTATTGGCCAGGGTTTGAAAGTAATTATCCTCAAAATCACGCGCAAACACTAATGCCAGAGCCAGGAAGATCACCTGTTGCATAATCGCGGCCAGTAATCCAGGAAGCATAAAAGTTAAATAGTTCCCCGTAGAATTATACAGTTTATTGAAATTGATCTTGAAACTCTCATAAGAGTCTTTTGCCTGTTCCGGAGAAAAACCCTGCTTCTTTAAGCCTTCAATTTCGATTCCTGCATTCATGGTCATTAAGACAGATTGTATGTTCTTACTGGCAATATTCGCGTTCAGAATATTCGCCATATTAAGATCTACCCTTACCTCCGGATGTCTTTTCTGAAGAATTTCAGCTTCAAAATCCTGCGGAATGGTCACCACTGCGGCATATTCCCGATAAGGCATTTCAGCAGCTATATCTCCCGAAGTGTAGCGTACCTCACTAACCTCAAGACCTTCATTATCCTGAAAGGCGTCTATAAGTTTATCTGAAAGCGGACTATGATCTTCTTCTACGATAAGCATGGGAAGATCCACCACCTTAGCCTGCTGATATACATATCCGAAAAGGAAACCGTAAAGTAAGGGAGCTCCAAAGAAGATCGCCAGTAGCACTTTATTCGAAAAGATTCTCTGAAATTCTATTTTTAATAAGCTCTTGAAATCCTTCATTTTATTGTTTTATAAGAATGCTGCTATTCATAAAAAATTTATTTGCTGAAGTCTTTGCCTCTGGCACCACTTTTAATTCATAAATAGCTTCGGAAAGGTCATATAACGGAGCGGTACTGGTAATATCTGCATACTGCGCCAGCTGCTTAATGGCCACAATTTCACCAGAAGTTTCTTCTTCGGTATAAGGATTTATAAGTGTGAGTTCATTACCTATTTTAAAATCATAGATCTCAGATTCCGGAATGGTGAACCTGAAATAAACACTGTCTTTTTCATAACCATTGATTAGCACATAACCCGGAGTCAGTAATTCGCCTTCACTCAAACTTATGGTCTCGATAGACATATTCGCCGGGGCGATCAGGTATTGCTCATTCGAGGCACTTTGAACTTCTTCCTTAGAACCTAAAGCACGGTTCAATTGTCCCCTGGCCTGATCTATCTGTTCTCTCCTGGCTCCCATTTTCACCTCATCACGTTTCGCTTCCAGCGCTGCAACCTGGGATCTCGCCATTTCCAACTTCATCTTTACCTCATCATATTGCTGCCTGCTCACCAAAGAATCCTTATACATATTACTGATCCTTTTAAAAGACTCTTCCGCAAAATCCAGCTGTGCCTTCCCCGCATTTAGTTTTCCTGCGATCTGGTCCAACTGTTCTGTAGTAGCACCATTATATGCCATATCCAGCTGACCTTTAGCCGCCGCTACCGCCCCTTCTGCCTGCCTCATCTTTGCATTGACCTCGGGAATATCAAGCTTCGCCAGGGTATCTCCTTTTTTCACTTCCTGCCCTTCTTCCACAAAAATTTTACTGATCCTTCCCGGCACCTTACCGCTTACCGAAACAGTTTCAAATTTCACTTTTCCTCTTTGAGAGGTGATCTTTTCATCGTTGGTGCAGGAGGTCATCGCCAAAACTGCCAATCCACCCCACATTATATTTTTAATCATTTTCATTTTTTAGAATTTTCTGTTAGTATTTTAATTGTCCCTGAGCATGCAATAGATCTACAGTTGCTCGTCGTTGCTGATAATATGATTGCTGAAGTTTGAAGCCGGCCTGTTCAAGATCCCTTAAAGCATCCAATACATCGGTTATTGAAGCCAAATCGTTCCTGTATTGCTTATCCACCATTTCATAGGTTTCATCGGCCAGTTCGATCTCTTTCTGTACAATCAGGATATTCTGCCTTGCAGAAGCCAGGCTGTGTTCAGCTTTGGTAATACTCAGGTTGATCATCTCTTCAGCTTCTTCTCGCTGTTCCCGGTATTTTTTGGCTTCATATTTTGTTTTCTGACTCTCGAGTCTGGATTTATTCCCGTCGAAAAGATTCCACTTCACACCCACACCTACATACCATCTTGGATCGAGCAGGGAAAGATCATCTTCAAGCAATTCATAATGCCCCTTCAAGGCCACCTTCGGAATAAAGTTATTCCTCTCCATTTTTGCTTTGTAAAGACTTGCCTCTTCGGCCTCTTCCAGAGCTTTGATCTCGTCACGTTTTTCAGCATTTCCAAAACCTGATGATGCAAAAGGATCTAATTGCGGCGCCATTAATTCTAAGGTTTCCTTAGATTCACCGGTTAGTTTATGCAGTATTTCGATAAGAATTGCTTTATTATGATCAAATTCTAGCTGGCGCGCTATAAGTTGCTGCCTGGCTAATTCAATCTTCTTTCGTTCTATAGGGGTAGCCAGTCCATTTTCTATGGCCTTTTTTACATAGAATTCCTGCTGATCAAGAAATTTTTCTGTACTCTCCAAAACCTTCTTTGAAGCATTCACCAGGCCTAACCTGTCGTAATTTTCGATGATCTCTAAGGCGATCCTGTCCTGTAGGGCTAAAGCCGCATAATTTAGTAAAGCTTCTTTATGTTTACTGGCCTTGAGGGCATTACTGGCTTCAAAACCACTAAATAGGACCCAGTCTAGATCTACAGATGATTTTAGAATATTCTTCTCCTGGATCGCCGGGATCGGCTGCACGGGAACTCCTTCCGGAAAACCTGCGTTGAAAGGTACTCCGGCAGCCTCCTTTATCAATAATTTCTGAGTCCCTAGTAAAAGATTCTGGGTATCATCATCAAAGCTGATATCATCATTTAACCTGGTATAATTTCCGTTTACGGTGATCTTTGGAAGAAAGACCGCTTTGGCAAGTTTTTGATCTAGAATTGCCTGCTGTGCTTCGAATTCCTTTTCATTAAGTTTATGACTCTTTTCTATGCCCTTACTTATTAATTCGTGCAGCCTGGGATCAAGATCCTGGGCATTCGAAACTGCAGGTGTCAAGCCCAGAATGAGCAAAAGAACTGTACTTACACCTATCTTTTTTATATTCATTGACACTGTTTTTATTTTTACAGTGCAAAGGTCTGGCTGAAAAGGGGAGATTCTTTTGACCTATATCAAAAAACGATCTGTAGTGCTAATCTCTTATTTTCTTTTTCCTGATACGGCTAAGGGTTTCCTGGGACATTCCAAGATAAGAAGCGATCATTCCCAGGGGAACCCGGTAAATAATATCAGGATATTCGGTAAGCATATATTCATAGCGTTCCTTCGCGGTTTGGAACTGGATCGCATTTAGTTTATGTACGACTTTCGTAAGCATTTCAGTAGAAAGGAGCCTGCCCAGTTTTTCCATTTTGTGGTACCTGTCAAAAAGCAGTTCCAGTTCATTCTTGGAAATAGAATGTATCTCTGCGTCCTCAAGCATTTCTACGTTGTAAAGGCTTGGACTTTCTTCGAAAAAACTTTCCAGGCTGGTCATGAACCTGCCTTCTCCAAAGAAAAGCTGGGTGATCTCCTTGCCATCACTATTCAGATAATAATTCCGGCCAATGCCTTTTTCCACGTAGTAAAGTTTACGACATACCTGGCCCTGCTCCACCAGTGGCTGACCTTTAGAGACTATTTCCTTCTGAAAATGAGACAGGATATCTTCCAGTTCTCTTTCAGAAAAATCTACCAAATCCTTTAAAAAATCAGTAATCGTCATAGCCTTTTTAATTTTTTGATGCACTGGAAATTGACATTTTCAGCTTCTTCAACAGAGCTGAAAAGAAGAGTAAACAAAAATACTATTTCAGATTAAAGTAATTCTCAAAATACAGTTAAGGCTGACCGGGATAATAATTTTCAGCTGGAAATCCCAGACCTGAATTTTTTAAATTTTTGGAAAGAAACGGCCGGTTCTTTTCTTATAAGACTCATATTCCTTATAACGTTCTATTAGCAACCTCTCCTCATATTCAGACTTCACCATAAAAAGTATATAAAGCAAAATTGTGATCAGGATCCTGTAACCGGAAGCTGTGGCCAGGGCAAAACTAAAAGAACTAATTAGTATCCCGGTGTAAATAGGATGCCTCACATATTTATACAGGCCGGTTTGAACTAGTTCTGAATTCTTTTTAGGTGAAGGAAAAGGAGACAGGTTCTTACTTAATTGTAGCATGGCTAATAAGACAAGCAGCCCGCCAAACACCGACAAACCGAGAGAAATACTAAGAAAAAGAGCTGGTAAATAAAATTCAAGGAGATCTAAATCCAGGTAATAAAGAATAAATAAAAGAAGCTGAATACCTACCAGACTATAGTCTTTTGCTATCCACTTCATCTGTAACCAGATTATTTATTAAAAACTGCTTTCCAAATTTTCTTCAATCCATTCACTATAGGCAGGGTCAACAAACCTACCACAATACCTACAAGGGCTTCGCCTAGTATCGCGGGAATGCCATGTACCAGTTCATGAATAAAATGTATGTTATGAACAAAGATCCCACCGGAAACAAGAATTAAAGCAATGGTGCCGATCACCGATAAACTTTTGATCACAACTGGTAATGCATTTACCAGGAATCTCCCCATAATATCTGAAAAACTGTCGTCCCTATCGTTTAGATTTATAAGCTTCGCACCAAATTCATCCATACGAACTATTAAGGCGACAATACCGTATACGCCTACGGTTGCGACTAAAGCAATGAGTGAAACTATGATAATTTGATTTAGTAATGGCTCTCCGGTCACGGCGCCAAGGGCTATGATCACGATCTCTACAGATAGGATAAAATCGGTGATGATCGCTGATTTTATTTTTTCTTTCTCCCGTTCTAAGGCCTGTTCCCTGGTTAATTTTTCCATCACCGGTTTCTTTTTGGGATGGGCATGCGGAAAGAAATATTCATAAATTTTTTCGGCACCTTCATAGGCGAGGTAAAAACCTCCAATCAACAATATGATGGTTACTGCTGCCGGTAAAAACGCACTTAGTAGAAAGGCCACCGGCAGGATGATCACTTTATTTAAAAAAGAGCCTTTGGTAATAGCCCAGAGGACCGGGATTTCCCGGGATGACACAAAGCCAGATGCCTTTTCTGCATTTACAGCCAGGTCATCGCCTAGCAACCCGGCGGTTTTTTTACCGGCTACTTTTCCCATGACCGCCACATCATCCATAAGCGCCGCGATATCATCTAATAATGCAAAAAATCCTGATGCCATAAAAAAGAGATTAAATCTATTCGTAGCGAAATTTCCGCTTTTTTAATGGATTGAAAAAATTAATCCTTTAAGTTTTAAAATCGGTAGTTTGTAGGGTTCATGCCTGATCATTCCAGACAGCACCTAGCCCTGCCGCTATGTTTAAGAAATTTTTATATATTCGACACTTTAATTTTTCCCACATCTAATGAATTTATTCAAATTGAGGATCATTTTCATAATGATCCTAACCTCATTTTTTTCTCACGGCCAGGAAATTCCGGAACCTCTTACCCCGACTCAGCGGGTTAGCTATGGGAATCATCAGCATACCAGCAGGGATGCGATTTATTTTTCAGAAAAAGACAGCCAGGGAAACTTAATTATTTTAGGCACAACCGAAAGAGATTTTAGTTTTACCGATGTAAAGATCGTTAGCCTGAATGAAAATTTACAGGAGAACTGGACAGACCGGCTTAGCTGGGAAGGCACCAGCTACGATTATCCCCTGGATTTATTAATAGATAAAGATGATCACATCTGGGTGATCTCCAAGAATTACGTGGGGGGCTCAGCAGCTAATTTCGTCATCACAAGATATTCTCCATCTGGAGAGAAATTATGGGAATACAAATCTCCTGAACTTCTCGACACCTCTACTCTGAATATGAGACAATATCATCACTTTTTTGATGATGAAGGCTTTCTTAATTTCAGCTATAGCCAAAACGGGCAGTATCATCCTGAATACAGTTTTTTCCGGATTTCAGCACAAGGTATGGTACAGGATCAATATAAACTGACAGGCCCATTTTCGAGGATTTCTAATTATCAGAATTTTTACCAGGGGCTTAGTCTGGAATATGACGAAGGTATTGAAACCCTGTATTTTTTGAAATTTAATAAAGATACTGTCAACCGGGTTCTCGTGGAGCT
>JBFGDP010000130.1:0-6848 GCA_041580575.1 Christiangramia sp. | reverse complement strand
TACCCATCTTGGGCTTCACCAGGTATATGCCAACGTGACCGCAGGAAATGAAGATAGCATGCGGATTTTTGAAAATATTGGATTTAGAAAAGTAGGCCTAAAAAAAGACTGGACATATTTCAAAGGAAAGTTTAAAGATGAATGGCTCTATCAATTAATAAATAATGTACATTAAAAAAATAATTTTAGCGATCACTATTATAGGTGTGATTGCCTTCGGAATTATAGGCTATTACATCTATACGAGCGTATTTACACCTAATACCAGTTTTGAAACTTCAGACAAGGTCGTTTATATTCCCTCTACGGCAAATTATGCAAGCCTTATTGACTCTTTAAAACCACATTTAAAGGATATTTCTTCTTTCGACCTCGTGGCTCAAAAGAAGGGATATGCAGATAATATAAAACCGGGAAGGTATATCCTGGAAAAGGGCATGAATAATAATGAACTGGTGAATCGCTTAAGAAGCGGGAATAAACCGGTTAAGGTGATCTTTAATAACCAGGAGCGCCTTGAAGACCTGGCAGGGAGGATTGCTGAACAGATCGAAGCAGACAGCGTTTCTTTGGTCAAAGCTTTTAAGGAACCTCAATTTCTTTCAGAAAATGATTTGGAAGAAAGGACTGCGCTGGGTATGTACATTCCCAATCAATATGAATTCTATTGGAATACTTCGGCAGAGGAATTTAGAAGTAGAATGAAGAAGGAATATGACAGGTTCTGGAATAATAAAAGAAGAAAAAAGGCGAAAGAAATAGGACTTACCCCAATAGAGGTGATCACCATGGCCTCTATTGTTCAAAAAGAAACTGCGAAAGTCGACGAAAGACCAAGAGTTGCCGGGGTATATATGAATCGTTATAAAAATGGGTGGAAACTGGATGCAGATCCCACGGTAATTTATGCGATCAAACAGAAGACCGGGAATTTTGATACCATTATAAAAAGGGTTTTGTATAAAGACCTGGAAATAGATTCTCCCTATAATACTTATAAGTACAAACAAATTCCACCGGGCCCTATCTGGATGCCCGATATTTCTTCTATAGATGCCGTGTTAAATTATGAGGATCACGATTACTACTTTTTTGTAGCCGATGTAGAAAATTTCGGCTACCACAAATTTGCAAAGAATCTCGCGCAGCATAATCGCAATAAGCGTGAATATGTGCGCTGGATCAACGAGCAGGGCGTAATGAGATAAATCAATGCTGAAAAATATGACCTTGGGGAATAGAAGGTTATTCTTACGTTAAAAACTGGTTTTCTTTAGGTAACCTTTAACATGCTGTAAGTCAGATTAATAAAAATTGTTATACATTTGCCCGGCGAATATGAAAGGGGCACGACTTATGATATAGGTGTGCCAGTAACCTTTCAAAAATCAAAATGATGAGAAAGAAAATTGCAAAATTTTCAATCTTGCCTCTTGCAGCGGGCTCAATATTTTTTAGTTTTTCTACTAAGAAGGCTGCAAACCTGGATTTGGAAAACTATTCAACTTATGATCTGGAATTGGAATATACCGTTCCCGATCTAAGGGATGAGTTAACTCCAGATTTTGAAATCTCACAAACTTCCCCCTTTCTAGGTAAGTCTTACGTTGGTTTTAAAGAAGCGCTTGCTTTTAAAGAATCACGTGGTGATTACAAGACGATCAATGAATATGGTTATCTGGGGAAATATCAGTTTGGAAAGGGTACCTTAAAACTTGTCGGGATTCATGATACCATAGAATTTATTAATTCCCCGGCATTGCAGGAAGCTGCATTCTATGCGAATGCTTCCCGTAATAAATGGATCCTGCAAAGAGATATTAAGCGTTTTGTAGGTAAGACCATTAATGGTGTGGAAATCACAGAATCTGGGATTCTTGCCGCAGCGCATCTCGCCGGACCGGGCAGTGTGAAAAAATATCTACGCAGTTGGGGAGCACAGGCTTTTAGTGATGCTTTTGGCACCACCATCAAAACTTATATGAAGCGATTTGGTGGGTATGATACTTCTTTTGTGAAGACAGAAAAAAATGCCAGAGTAGATCTAGATCAGCTTTCTATTTAAATATCTTTCTGTATAATAAATATAGCCGGTCTTTTATGCAGATCGGCTTTTATATTTTTCCATTCTGAAGCCGTTGCGGTCTTTATAAATTCAGTCTCCAGGGTTAGGTCGCAAGCCACACATATCCTGGTGGTAGCATGTAGATTTTGGGTTAGATCTTCCAGGAACTTCATATTGCGATAGGGAGTTTCAATAAAGATCTGGGCCTGATTTCTTTCCAGGGAATTTTTTTCGAGTTGCTTTATCTCGTTCTTGCGTTCTTTCTTATCTATAGGCAGGTAACCATGAAAGGTAAAGCTCTGGCCGTTCATGCCACTGGCCATCATTGCTAACAGGATCGAGGAAGGGCCTATGAGGGGTACCACCTGAATGTTGAAACGATGGGCGAATTTTACCACTTCGGCTCCGGGATCGGCCACCCCGGGACAACCTGCCTCACTTAACAATCCAATATTTCTACCTTCTTTTGCTGCATCCAAAAAACCCGGTATTTCTGAAGCTTCAGTAAATTTATTTAAACCATGAAGTTTAAGATCTGGCTGTGATTTTTCTGGAAGTATTTGCTTGATGAACCTTCGGGCAGATTTCTCATTTTCCACGATGAAATCATTGATCCCTTCGATTATCTTTTTATTCAGCGGTGGGAATACCTTATCTGGATTAGACTCCCCTAGATTAACAGGAATCAGGTAAAGCTTTCCATAGTCCTGATGTTTTGAACTCATAGCGTACCTTTATTCAGTTTTTTAGCGATCTCCTCGCAAGCTTCATTAAGCATCTGATATACGTTTTCAAATCCTTGTTCCCCGCCATGGTAAGGATCTGGAACATCTACATTTTCTGAAGGAAAGATCTCTTCCAGGATCAAATGCACTTTCTGGCGATCCTCATCTGTTTTTGCCATAGAAATGATATCCCTGAAGTTAGAATTATCCATGGCGAATATATGGTCGAAATTTTCAAAGTCGTCTTCAGAGAATTGTCTCCCACGTTGATCTGTAATATCCAGCCCATATCTTTTTGCAATGGCAATAGAGCGACGGTCTGGTTCAGAGCCAATGTGCCAGCTACCAGTTCCTGCAGAATCTACAAATACTTTATTAGGATCAACTTTAGATTTAAGAATACCTTCGGCAAGGGGCGATCTGCATATATTGCCGAGGCACACCATCAATACCCTGGTTTTCATGAACTAAAATTTTTAAAGAGTGAGCTTTTTGTTGAGGTCTTCAACAAACTTTTTGAATTGTTTATCTGTGGCTGCCAGATTATCTACTGTTTTACATGCATGTAACACAGTGGCGTGATCACGGCTTCCAATCTGTGAGCCGATGCTTGCCAACGATGCCTTGGTGAACTTTTTAGCAAAGAACATGGCGATCTGTCTGGCCTGTACAATATGTCTCTTTCTGGTCTTGGATTGCAAAGTATCTACATCCATCTGGAAGTAATCACTTACCACTTTCTGAATATAATCTATGGATACTTCCCGTTTGGTATTCTTTACGTAATTGTCTACGATCTTTTTGGCCAAATCCAGAGTGATATCTTTCTTATTGAAAGAGGAGTGGGCGATAAGAGAAATTATAGCGCCCTCCAGCTCCCTGATATTGGTTTTGATATTATTTGCCAGGAATTCCACGATATCTTCAGGCATTTCCACGCCATCTCGATACAATTTGTTCTTTATTATAGAAACACGAGTTTCAAAATCGGGGTGTTGTAATTCTGCCGATAATCCCCATTTAAACCTGGAGAGCAATCGTTGCTCTATATCCTGCATATCTACAGGAGCCTTGTCGCTGGTTAGGATCACCTGTTTCCCATTCTGGTGCAGGTGGTTAAATATGTGAAAAAATACATCCTGTGTACCGGCCTTGCCAGATAGTAATTGGATATCATCAACCACCAGTACATCAATGATCTGGTAGAAGTGAATAAAATCGTTACGGTTATTCTTTTTAACAGATTCTATATACTGCTGGGTGAATTTTTCAGCTGAAATGTATAATACTGTCTTTTCTGGGTATTTATCTTTTATTTCAACACCAATGGCGTGAGCCAGGTGTGTTTTTCCAAGTCCAACACCTCCAAAGATCAATAGGGGGTTGAAAGAGGTTCCTCCGGGCTTGTTAGCTACAGCCAGCCCTGCTGATCTCGCCAGTCTGTTAGATTCCCCTTCCAGGAAATTTTCAAAATTGTAGTTGGGATTCAGCTGAGACTCGATCTTTACATTCCTAATTCCCGGGATGATAAAAGGATTCTTCAGCTCCGGGCTTTTATTTTTAATAGGAACATCTACTTCCTGTGAAGCCATTTGCGACCTTTGGGTACTTGGGATCTTTTCAGTAAATGGCAATTTATTCCCGTAAGTGTTTTCCATTTTGATCACATAGACCAATTTGGCCTTGTCTCCAAGTTCGCGGGTAAGTGAGACCTTTAAAAGCTTAACATAATGTTCTTCCAGCCATTCGTAGAAAAACTTAGACGGCACCTGTATGCTTAAGGCACAATCTGTAAGTTTCACTGCTTGGATAGGTTCAAACCAGGTTTTATAAGCTTGAGGGGTAATGTTATCCTGAATAAATGACAGACAGTTATTCCAAACCGATTGCGCAGTTTTTGACATTATTAGTTAAACGTTAAATAAGGTTAGTAGTAAAGTTCTAAAATTGGAAGTTGAAACATTATGTTCTCCAACTCGAGCGGAACAAATATGTGAACAAAAAATGTAAAAAAAAAACCATATTAGGGTTGAATTTTAAGAAAAATTTATGCATACTTACTTCCGAGCCTGAATATAGAAAACCTTTCCTAGAAAGGCTATTTTTTTTACATGAAATCACACCATACTTTTGTTAAAATTCGATATGCCGAAACCGATCAAATGGGGGTGGTACATCATGGTAATTATCCTCAATATCTTGAAATAGCGCGCCTTGAATGGTTAAGTGAACTTGGTGTTTCGTACAAAATTATGGAAGAAGAAGGGATAATGTTGCCGGTATACGAATTAAATTTAAAATATATCAAACCGGTTACTTTCGATGAAAAAATCAGGATCGAGACGCGCCTTCACGAAATGCCAAATGTTAAAATTATATTTGATTACCTGGTCTATAACGAGAAGGAAGAGTTGGTAACTTCTGCATCTTCTGTTCTTGTTTTTATGGATGCTAAAACGCGCAGGCCTATGCGTTGTCCGGAATATATTTTAGAAAAATTAAAGGATTAATCCTTCAGTTTTGAAATTTCAACTTTATAGGTGTTGTCAAATTTTTCGAAGATATTTTCAGCATCTTTTTTTCTAACAGCAATAAAAATCTTGCAATCGAGCTCCAGTTTTTGATCGATCACATTTAAATTATTTTTTTTGATTACCTGCATCACCTTGTTCATCTCCGGATAATCAAACTTGATAATAAATATCTCATCGATTGTTCGTTTGATGATTTCAGATGCTTCCAAAGCCATCTGGGCAGCCGTTCTGTAGGCATTGATTAGCCCGCCAACACCCAGCTTAACGCCTCCAAAATACCTAACGACCACAATTAGTATATTCGTCACATCAAATGACTGGATCTGCCCGTAAATAGGCATTCCGGCAGAATTTGACGGTTCGCCATCATCATTAACCCGGTATTGGTATTGCTCTTTTCCAGTTTGCCATGCATAACACCAATGTCTTGCCTTATGATGTTTAGCCCGGAGTTCTTCAAGGTACCTGGTGGCTTCCTCTTCAGTTTTAACCGGGTAAGCATATCCAAAGAACTTGGAATTTCTGTCTTTAAAAAGTACCTCAGGTGAGGGTTTGCTAATGCTCTGATAGGTATCTTTCATATCGCAGAATTTGCTACAAGAATTATACTTATAATCGCTAATCCTAAACCAATCCAGTTCTTGCTGATCAATCTTTCTTTAAACAATAAAATGCCCACCAGGGTAGATACAGCAACGATAGATACATGATTCATAGTGAAGATGGTAGAGCTGTCGAAACCTTTGCTTCTAAGGGCCATAACCAGAAAATAAATCGAATAATAATTAGGGATACCAAGGGCAATTCCTCCCAGTAGATTTTTAAATGACAATATTAATTCTCCTCTGAAGGCCTGAACAATTAATATGATCACCCCAATTAATCCTGCGGTGGCGAAGATGGTCGAGGAGAATAAACCTACGTCTGTCTCTGAAACATAACTGGTCTCGAGGAATTTCAAACTGGTATCTATAATGCCACTACCCAGGAAGACTAGCAACGGGTAAATTAGATTTTTACTTTTAATGGAGAGGCCTTCTTTAGTTTTGATAGAGGTAAGGTAGACGGCAGCAAGAGCCAGTACGATTCCGGTAATCTTTAGAAACCCTGTACTTTCATTATAAAGAAAGATTCCGCATAAAACCGGGATAGCTACAGACATTTTTGTGGCTACGGCAACCACAGACAATCCGCTTTTTTGAGTGGTTATTGCGGCCAGATTAAAAACAGCAATAAATAAAAACCCTAAAAAAAGTGCCCCGGGAAACCAGCTTTCATCCGGAACCCTGGTAAAATCTGAACCTTCTATATACCCAAAAAAACCAACGGTGCAGGCTATAAAATAATTAACGACTATGGCTTGCAGAGTGTTAACACCGAATTTTTTATACAGTCTGAAAACAATAAAAATTACGGTAGAGGATAAAATGCTGAGTAGCAGATAGATCAAAATAACTCCTTTTTAGTGGTGAAAAGATCGATGACATCTTCGTGGGTAGGTTGTAAATTCCAGGTGTGGAATCC
>JBFGDP010000129.1:0-6923 GCA_041580575.1 Christiangramia sp. | reverse complement strand
GGGACAATGACAACTACACCTAAACAGATCCTGTCGGGTTCAACAATTGCTAAAATACTGCCGGTTTGATAATTAAGGGTTAGCTTACCTTAAATTTACAGCGAATAGGAAAAAATTAAGGCTTATTTGTTGAATTGAAATCACTAATTCTATAAATTTGAGAAGTGATTGGTATGTAGATGAAAAGTTTGGACTGCCAGTATTTATAACGCTCCTTTTTGTATCTGAAAAACTTTGGTGCTATTTATTACGTATATTTTAGGAAAGTAAGATTTCTCAACGATAACTTTCAGCGGTAAATAGATGCGCAATCGTGTTAAAATCTTACTTTAGCGCTGTATATTATTGTAGATTTTTGAAAACAAAGTCTTTGACGAAAAATACTAACCGGTTATCCATGAGGCAACTTAGAACTATATTGCTTGCGTTGGCTCTAATTTTAGGGGTTTCGGTTACGTCTTATTCTCAAAAGAATGGCCCGCCGGCTCCTACGGAGAAGCGTCATAAAGGCCCGCCTTGTGATCCCGGTGGCGGATTAACTAATAACCCCGGTAACGGTCAGGGGGTACCACCTCCTCCCGGTCTTTGTTTGCCAATAGACGATTATGTTTACCTGCTAATGGCAGTTGGTGTAATGTACGGTTGTTATAAGATGAGAAAGTTTGAGCTGGGTTAAGATACTTCGCTAATCCTTTTTACATATTTCCCTATGACATCGAATTCCAGGTTTACTTCATCTCCTTCTTTAAGGGTCCTAAATGTAGTATGCTCATAGGTATATGGTATTATAGCCACACTAAATTCATTTTTCCGGGAGTTCACTACCGTTAAACTTACTCCGTTAACCGTTATCGATCCTTTTTCTATGGTAATATTTCCAATTGCGGGATCATATTCAAAAGTAAATTCCCAGCTACCATCGGCCTCGTTGATCTTCCTGCAGATTGCTGTCTGGTCAACATGACCCTGAACTATATGCCCGTCCAGCCTGTCGCCCAGTTTCATACCCCTTTCAAGATTTACGGGATCTCCGGTCTTAAGGGAACCCAGGTTTGTTTTATCAAGTGTTTCTTTGACCGCGGTGATGGTATATTCCGCACCATTTATAGAAACTACGGTTAAACAGGTCCCATTATGAGCTACACTCTGATCTATTTTAAGTTCCGGCGTCATTTTTGCCTTTACCGTAATATCCAGATTACTACCCGATTTGCTAAGATTGGTAATTTTTCCTATTTCTTCTACGATCCCTGTGAACATTCCTTTCTATAATAATGGTTACATTTGTGTGTAAAATTAAAATATTATATCGGGAAACTTTATGAAACAAGCCGAAATGATCAAATTAGGAATTAGTATTGGTGATCTTAATGGAATTGGAAGTGAAATTGTACTTAAAACCTTTGATGATTCCAGGATGCTGGATTTTTGTACCCCGATAATCTTCGCAAATTCCAAGATCCTCAATTTTCTGAAAAAACAATATAAATTATCTATTCACCTGCAGATGATAGACAATCCGGCCAACGCCGTGGATGGTAAGGTGAACGTAGTAAATGTTTGGAAGGAAAACGTAAATATTAATTTTGGAGAAGAAGATCCAGAGATCGGTAAGTTCGCTTTCAGATCACTGGAAGCTGCCACTGCCTCACTCAGGAAAGATGAGATAGATGTCCTGGTTACAGCTCCTATAAATAAGGCTGCCATTCAATCTGATAAGTTCAGCTTTCCGGGTCATACAGATTACCTGGCCAGGGAACTTGGGGGCGAAAGCCTTATGTTAATGATCACAGATAATTTGAAAGTGGGATTGTTAACAGATCATGTTGCCCTTAAAGACATAGCGAACGTAATTACGCCTGAATTGATCGAGAAAAAGATCAAGATAATTCAGGAAACCCTTAAGAGTGATTTCAGGGTTAGAAAACCTAAAATTGCCGTTTTGGGTATCAATCCGCATAGCGGCGATAACGGACTCATAGGTAAAGAGGACGAAGAAGTTTTAAAACCTACCATTAAGAAACTAAGAGATAAAGGAGATCTGGTTTTTGGGCCGTATGCGGCAGATAGTTTCTTTGGCACCAAGAACTATAAGAATTTTGATGCGGTGATCGCATCTTATCATGACCAGGGTCTTATTCCTTTTAAAACCCTGTCTTTTGGGATGGGCGTAAATTTTACGGCCGGCCTTAATAAGGTAAGGACCTCACCAGATCATGGTACAGCTTTCGAGATCGCGGGTAAAAATGAAGCTAATATCAATTCTTTTAAAGAAGCTGTCTTTAAGGGAATTGAGATCTTTAAAGCAAGGAGAGAATATAAGGATCTCACCGAAAATCAGCTGCAAAAACAGGGAAGGAAGATATAAACAGAAATTTGTTTATAAAAAGAACATAATTAATTAATTTTTATATCTTTGCACCCGCCTTAACGGAAACGTGGGCACTCAAAACTGTGGAGAAATGAGGAATTTAGCAGAGTTTACGATTCCTTTTAAGGGATTAAAGCTTGGAAAGCACCAGTTTGAGTATGAGTTAGATAACAGGTTCTTTGAACATTTTGAGTACGAGGAATTCAATAAAGCCGATGTAAAGATCGATTTGTTGTTCGAAAAGAAAAACACCATGATGGAGTTGACCTTTAGAGCAACCGGGACAGTAAATGTTGATTGTGATCTTACCAACGAACCTTTTGGTCAGCCTATAGACAGTGAACTGTTTCTGGTGATCAAGTTTGGAGATGAATTCAATAATGAGGACGAGGATTTACTTATTCTGCCACATGGCGATTATGAAGTAAATATTCAGCAGTATATATATGAGTTGGTCGTGCTTTCGGTGCCTCAAAAGAGGATACATCCGGGAGTAGAAGACGGCACATTGGAATCTGAAGTACTTGACAAACTGGAAGAACTTAGTTTGAAAAATCAGAAAAAGAAAAATGAGGACGATACAGATCCTCGCTGGGACAAATTAAAAAATTTATTAAACGATAATTAATAGGAAGCCATGGCACATCCAAAGAGAAAAATCTCTAAAACCAGAAGAGATAAGAGAAGAACACATTATAAAGCTTCAGCTCCAAAAGTGGCTGTAGACTCTGTAACAGGTGAAGCACACCTTTACCACAGAGCTCACTGGCACGAAGGTAAACTTTATTACCGTGGTCAGGTATTAATAGATAATACTGAAGAAGTAGAGGCTTAGTCTACGCTTAGAGCTTCATAAAAATACAGAAACTCTCACATCGTGGGAGTTTTTTGTTTTTAGTTGATTAAGTCCTAAAAAGACCTTAATTTGCACGCCGGTTATATTTAAATTTAGTAATTTCCTTAAGGTGGAAATTAATGTTAGAAAGCTGGCGATGGGTGAATTAAAACCAAATTTATGAGTAAAATCACAGCAGCGATTACGGCTGTAGGTGCTTACGTGCCTGAGGATGTTTTAACCAACAGGATGTTGGAAGAAATGGTAGATACTAATGATGATTGGATCACCAGTAGGACAGGAATCAAAGAAAGACGTATTCTTAAAGATCCTAAAAAAGGAACTTCATATCTAGCAATCCAGGCGGCAAAAGAAATTCTTCGAAAGACCAACCTGGATCCCAAAGAAATAGATCTTGTTATCATGGCCACGGCCACTCCAGATATGCCCGTAGCCTCTACAGGCGTACACGTGGCGACCCAAATTGGTGCTACCAACGCATTCTCTTATGACCTGCAGGCTGCATGTTCCAGTTTTCTATATGGAATGTCTACCGCGGCAGCTTATATTGAATCTGGTCGTTATAAAAAGGTCCTCTTGATAGGGGCAGATAAAATGTCATCGATAATTGATTATACAGATCGTACGACCTGTATCATATTTGGGGATGGTGCCGGAGCGGTGCTTATGGAACCAAATACTGAAGGTTTAGGCCTGCAGGATGAGATCTTGAGAAGTGATTCCATAGGACGCCAATCCTTGAAGATCGAGGCCGGTGGATCTATTACCCCTCCAACCGAGGAGACCGTAGCGAAGAAATTACATTTTGTACAGCAGGATGGGAAAACGGTATTCAAATTTGCCGTTTCCAATATGGCCGGGGTAAGCGAACAGATCATGCAGAGAAATGATCTAAGCAATGAAGATGTGAACTGGCTGGTAGCACACCAGGCCAATAAGCGTATTATTGATGCGACAGCAAAAAGAATGGGACTTCATGACGAAAATAAGGTCCTTATGAATATACAGAGGTACGGGAATACCACCTCTGCAACATTACCGTTATTATTAAGCGACTTCGAAAAGAATTTTAAAAAAGGAGATAATTTAATATTTGCCTCTTTCGGAGGTGGCTTCACATGGGGAGCTACTTACCTGAAATGGGCTTATAACTCGTAAAAACCAACACCAATTATTATGGATTTAAAGGAAATTCAGAACCTGATTAAATTTGTGGCCAAGTCTGGCGCAAGCGAGGTGAAACTGGAAACAGGTGACGTTAAGATCACTATCAAAACAGGTTCAGACGACAAAGAAACTACCATAGTACAACAGGTTCCAATGGGAGGACAGCAGATGCCACAGCAAATGCAGGCTCAACAGCCTCAACAGCAACAGGCTCCTGCACAGGAGAGTCCTGCCCCTCAAAAGGAAACGAAAAGCTCTGGTGACGATGAATCAAAATATATCACGGTAAAATCACCAATTATCGGAACTTTTTATAGAAAGCCTTCTCCAGATAAGCCAACGTTCGCTGAGGTAGGAGATAAGATAAAAGAAGGAGATGTACTTTGTATCATTGAGGCAATGAAGCTTTTCAATGAGATCGAAAGTGAAGTATCGGGTACGATCGTAAAAGTATTGGTAGATGATTCTTCTCCGGTAGAATTTGATCAGCCTTTATTTTTGGTTGATCCATCTTAATTTACTGCCCATTTTAACAACTGCAAGCCCATCTTTGGGCTTCAGAACTTTTAAAGCAACTAGGTATGTTCAAGAAAATATTGATTGCAAACAGAGGGGAGATCGCATTGCGTGTTATCCGTACCTGTAAAGAAATGGGTATAAAAACGGTTGCAGTATATTCTACGGCAGATGCTGAAAGCCTGCATGTAAGATTTGCTGACGAAGCCGTTTGTATAGGACCGGCACCGAGTAACCTTTCTTATTTAAAAATATCGAATATCATCGCTGCGGCTGAAATTACCAATGCAGATGCTATACATCCGGGATACGGATTTTTATCTGAAAACGCTAAATTCTCCAAGATCTGTGAAGAGCATGACATCAAGTTCATTGGTGCTTCACCAGATATGATCAACAAGATGGGGGATAAGGCAACGGCAAAAGCTACAATGAGAGCTGCCGGAGTACCATGTGTTCCTGGTTCAGAAGGAATAATTAAAGATTACAAAGAATGTCTTAAGCTGGCCAAAGAGATCGGTTTCCCGGTAATGCTTAAAGCTACCGCCGGTGGTGGTGGTAAGGGAATGCGAGCAGTTTGGAAAGAAGCAGATCTGGAACCGGCATGGGAATCTGCCAGAAAAGAAGCAGATGCCTCTTTTGGTAATGACGGGATGTATATGGAGAAGCTTATTGAAGAGCCTCGCCACATCGAGATACAGATCGTGGGAGACAGCAGCGGTAAAGCCTGTCACCTTTCAGAAAGAGATTGTTCTGTTCAAAGACGTCACCAGAAACTTACCGAGGAAACTCCGTCGCCATTCATGACAGATACTTTGCGTAAGAAAATGGGAGACGCAGCTGTAAAAGCGGCAGAATATATTAAATATGAAGGAGCCGGTACGGTAGAATTCCTGGTAGACAAGCACAGGAACTTCTATTTCATGGAAATGAATACACGAATCCAGGTGGAACATCCAATTACCGAGCAGGTAATAGATTACGATCTAATTCGTGAGCAGATACTTGTTGCGGCAGGAGTGCCAATTTCCGGAAAGAATTACTTCCCGCAATTACACTCCATAGAATGTAGAATCAATGCGGAAGATCCTTATCATAACTTCCGTCCATCTCCAGGTAAGATCACGAATCTGCATGCGCCCGGAGGTCACGGAATACGTATAGATACTCATGTTTACAGTGGTTATACTATTCCGCCAAACTATGACTCTATGATCGCGAAATTGATCACCACGGCTCAAACGAGAGAAGAGGCGATCAACAAGATGAAACGTGCACTGGATGAATTCGTAATTGAAGGGATCAAGACCACCATTCCTTTTCACAGGCAACTGATGGATCATCCAGATTATATAGAAGGTAATTATACCACTAAATTCATGGAGGATTTTAAAATGAAACCTCTGGATGCCTAATAAAATCAACCCCGGTTCTGCCGGGGTTTTTTATGCGCAATATTTTGTAATTTCAGCCGAAGAAATATTAACCTATGAATTTTTCTTTCTGGGAAACCGATTCCTGGTTCTCTGATATTGATTACTGTATTATTGGTAGTGGAATCACCGGGCTAAATTGTGCCCTGACTTTAAAGAAGGCGAAACCATCTTCCAAAATCTTAATCCTGGAAAAAGGAGTCTTACCCGAAGGAGCCAGCACCAAGAACGCCGGATTTGCCTGTTTCGGCAGTATTTCTGAGATCCTGGACGATCTAAAGTCACATTCTGAAAGTGAAGTTGTAAAGCTTGTAGAAAAGCGTAAAAAAGGCCTTGAGCTGCTTCGCAAAAACTTAGGAGATGAAACCATAGATTTTCAGCAGAAAAAAGGGTATGAATTGTTTACCCTGGCAGATGAGGAGCTTTATGAGGAATGCTTAAAAAGGATACCAGAGATCAATGAGCTTCTAAGACCTGTTTTTCCTGAAGATGTGTTTGAGGTGGTTGAAAATAATTTTGGTTTTAAGCAGATACAACCCAGATTGATCGTTAATAATTTCGAAGGCCAGATAGATACCGG
>JBFGDP010000128.1:0-7029 GCA_041580575.1 Christiangramia sp. | reverse complement strand
AGATGGCAATTTTTAAAAATTCATTAATACTGCAAGAGATTAACCTGCTCGAATAAAGATTTCGAAATCTGCATATTGATAAGGAAATTTGTAAATAAAATTAACATTAATATTGAGTTAACATTCTGTTTTTCAATTTAGTACAAACATACTTTAAAGTGACATGGCTTTGCCACCACCTAATTTATCCACGGGTCCGCATGCAATGTATTCTCCGGGAATAGGATCATACCAGAGAATTTTTTCCCCAACTTCTTCAGAATTTCTCCAGGCCCAAATTCCAAGGCTTCTAACACTTGTTAAATAAGCATAAGCACCGGCATCTGCATCCAGTACGATCTCAGATTCCATATCCTGCGCATCCTGGGTTTCGGTATTTCGTTTCATATAATTTTCTCTCTCGGCAGGAGTAGCTTTCAAATATCTGCCTACCAGTTTCTCGAAATCTTCCTCTCTGCCTCTATCCTGGTCGTTCTCAAATTCTTTTTTAAAAGCTCGGGAAAAAGCATCTGCAGATCTCTCAAATCTTTGCTGAACATCCGGCTCGGCCACCTTATCCATGTATTCATCAATAAATTGTGCAATATTTAGGTTTGATGCCCCTGGAGTATCTGAGGTGGGCAAGATCACATCCAGTATCTTTTTCAGGGCCAGACCGTGTGAAGCAGATAAAAATTTTGGTTGCCAGTCGTATGCAGGTTCATTTTTACAACTCTGCAGCAAGCTCAATGCTGAAGGACCTACCACAAGAAATCCCGCTCCGAATCCTATATTTTTTAATGCCTGTCTCCTTTTCATAATCTGGTTATTTACGCATTAGATCTTTTAAAATTTTTGGAAGCATGGTCTGCCGCCCTTGCCGTCATGGCCATATAGGTTAGGGAGGGATTTTGGCAACCTGCAGAAGTCATAAAGGCTCCATCTGTTACATATACGTTTGGTACGCTATGTACCTGGTTATGCCCGTTTAGTACAGAAGTTTTGGGATCTCTTCCCATTCTGGCCATGCCCATTTCGTGGATTCCCAGACCGGGTGCACCAATTTCATCATAACCTTCCACGTTCTTAAAACCTCCTTTTTCAAGCATCTCCACGGCCTGTGAAATCATATCTTCCCGCATTTTAAGTTCATTTTCTTTAAACTCAGCGTCAAAAGTTACCGTGGGTAGATCCCATTCATCAAGTTTATCATAATCCAGGGTCATTTTATTCTCATGGTATGGCAGGGTTTCCCCAAAGCCCATGAGTCCCATCTCCCACGCACCGGGGCTCGTCAAAGCTTTTTTAAGCTCCTCCCCATAGGCTGCTTCTGCCACACTATCAGACCAGGATGTTCTACTGGCCCCTCCCTGGTATCCATACCCGCGAATAAATCCAAGATCTTTATCCTGCCCATTTAGATTGCGGAATCGTGGCAGATAGATTCCGTTAGGCTTTCTGCCTTTATAGTATCGGTCTTCAAATCCTTCGTAAGTACCGGTGGCACCTGCTTTAAAATGGTGATCCATCACATTATGTCCCAATTCGCCGGAATCGTTCCCCATCCCGTCAGGAAACCTATCAGATCTGGATTGCATGAGTATACTTGTAGAGGCAACTGCAGAGGCACATAAAAATATTACATCAGCCTTAAACTCCATAGATTCCTTGGTATTGGCATCTATTACTTTTACCCCGCTGGCTTTTTTAGTTTCGGGATCATAAATAACCTGACTAACTACTGAATTAGGCCTTAAGGTCATATTGCCAGTCCTTTCGGCGGCAGGCAAAGTAGAAGCATTACTGCTAAAATAACCTCCATAGGGACAACCTCTGATACATCTATTTCTATACAGGCATTTAGATCTGCCTTCGAATTTTTTATCTCCAGTGATATGCGCCACCCTTCCCGAAGTCATCACTCTGCCATTAAAATTTTCGGCAATACTCTGCCTTAGATGATCTTCTACACAATTCAACTCCATTGGCGGCAGAAATTGCCCATCTGGCAACTGACTCAATCCAAGTTTTTCACCACATACTCCAATAAAGGATTCCACATGATCATACCACGGAGCAATATCTTTGTAACGTATTGGCCAATCTACCCCATACCCATCTTTCTTATTGGCTTCAAAATCCAGGTCACTTAACCTGTAACTGTGGCGTCCCCACATAATGGATCTACCTCCCACGTGATAACCACGTATCCAGTCAAATCTTTTTACCTCATTATAAGGATGCTTGATATCGTCTACAAACCAGTGCTTACTAGGTTCGGCAACGGTGTATCCAGTTCTGTTTTGTTTAAATTGTCTCTTAACTTCATCTCTGGGCACCTCACCTTTATATTTATAATCCCAAGGATCATCATTCATAGTAGGATAATCTTTGACATGCTCCACCATTCGTCCTCTTTCCAGCACAAGGGTTCTAAAGCCCTTCTCACAAAGTTCCTTGGCAGCCCAGCCACCACTAATGCCAGTTCCTACAACAATTGCATCATATTTGTCATTTTCATAATATTTGCTCACAATTATTTGATTTATTGATGAAAATTCAGTTCGAATTCTATCAAATATAGAAATTAATAAGTATAATTTTACATATTTAAAAAAAAGCCTACTTTTAATTTTTTACTATTTTCTGGTACATCATTTAATGAAAGTAATCAACTTCACAATGAATTTAAAAGCACTCAAGATCCTACCAATTTTACTTATATGCTCCATTTTTATCCTGTTAACTTCCTGTAAGAATTATGCTGACAAACCAGAGTCAACAGATGATCTAAGGCTGGCAGAAAAAAGTTCAGATTCTCTATTTTTTGAGCTTTCCCTGGCGCAATGGTCTGTTCACAATCTAATCTATGATGAGAAATTAAGCCCGATGGATTTTGCTGAAACTGCCAGCAAACTTGGATTTACGGGTATCGAATATGTTTCCGGTTTTTACGCAGATAGCATCAAATCCAGCGAAGATCCTGAAAAAGAAATGCAGACAATTCTTCAGGAGCTTAAAACCAAAAGCGAAAAATTTGGGGTGAAGAATGTACTTATCATGGTAGACGGTGAGGGTGACCTGGCTGTAAATGATTCTGTACAAAGAATGAAGGCAGTGGAAAATCATAAAAAGTGGGTGGATGCCGCGAATTTTTTAGGCTGCCATGGCATAAGGGTAAATCTATTTGGCAGCAATGATCCGCAAAAATGGATCTCGAATTCTGTAGACGCACTTACCGCATTATCAAAATACGCAGCAGAAAAAAATATTAATGTTTTGGTAGAAAATCATGGCTATTTATCATCGAATGCCGACCTATTGGTAGATGTCATTAAAAAAGTGAATATGGAGAATTGCGGCACTCTTCCAGATTTTGGTAATTTTTGTTTACGCCGGGAAGGTGGGAAAAGATGGGATACCTCCTGTGTTGAGGAATACCCCCGTTACGAAGGAGTTCAAAAATTACTGCCCTATGCTAAAGCCATTAGCGCCAAGTCCTACTCCTTCGACGAAAATGGAGAGGAAGAGACCATCGATTACAAAAAAATGCTTAAGATGGTTAAGGAGGCCGGTTATACCGGATTCATAGGAGTTGAATATGAGGGCACGGCGATCCCGGAAGAACAAGGTATTATGAAAACCCGAAATCTATTGATTGAGGCCGCTCAAAACTTATAAATTCCAATTATTCTATTATGAACAAACTCATAAGATTTCAACTGTCCCTGATGATGTTTCTCGAATTCTTTATCTGGGGCGGCTGGTTCGTAACCCTGGGAACCTTTTTGGGATATAATCTTAATGCCACAGATGTACAGATCTCAACAGCATTCTCTACTCAATCCTGGGGAGCCATTATAGCTCCATTTATCATTGGGATGATCGCAGATCGTTTTTTTAATGCGGAGCGAATCCTGGGATTTCTTCACATCATTGGGGCGATCCTTTTATATCTAATGTACAAAAGCACAGATTTTACTGAATTTTATCCTTTAGTTCTAGGCTACATGATCGCCTATATGCCAACTTTAGCTCTGGTGAACTCGGTGAGTTTTAACCAGATGAAAGATCCGGCGAAGGAATTTTCATATATCAGGGTCTTTGGCACCATAGGTTGGATCGTAGCCGGGCTGGTTATAAGTTACCTGTTTTACTGGGATGCTCCCGAAGCAAGACAGGAGGGGATGCTAAAAAATACTTTTTTAATGGTTAGTATCGCTTCAGGCTTTCTGGGTGTCTTTAGTTTTACACTTCCAAAAACACCACCTACTGCAGACAGGTCTAAGAAAGTGAGCATCGCAGAGACTCTTGGTCTGGATGCCTTAGGCCTGTTAAAGGACAGAAATTTTCTGATGTTTTTTGTAGCATCGGTACTTATCTGCATCCCACTGGCGTTTTATTACCAGAACACAAATCCGTTTCTATCTGAAGTGGGGGTTGAAAATCCCACAGGTTTAATGACCATTGGACAGGTTTCTGAAGTATTGTTTATGCTGCTTCTCCCCTTTTTCTTTAAAAAATTTGGATTTAAATTAACCATTATTGCCGGTATGTTAGCCTGGACTCTTAGATATATCCTGTTTGCTTATGGTAACTCCGGGGAGCTAATCTTCATGCTGCTTACAGGGATCGCCCTGCACGGAATCTGTTATGACTTTTTCTTTGTTTCAGGCCAGATCTATACAGATTTTAAAGCCGGCTCTAAATATAAAAGTTCAGCACAGGGATTAATTACCCTGGCGACCTATGGGGTAGGAATGTTAATAGGGTTTTATATTGCCGGCCTTATAACAAATGCCTATGTAACCGGCGACAAAATGCATGCATGGGAAACAATCTGGTTATACCCGGCTGCATTTGCTTTTGGAGTTATGCTGCTTTTTGCCCTATTTTTTAAGAATGAAAAAATCGATAAAAAGGAAATCGAAATATAAAGTGAGCTGAATTATGTCAAAAATAAGACTTGGGATTTTAGGAGGAGGAACAGATTCCTTAATTGGAATTTTGCATAGAGTGGCGGCGAATATGTTCGACCAGTTTGAGATCGTTGGAGGGGTTTTTAATACCGATTACAATAGAAACTTAAAATTCGGGGATAAACTTCAGTTAGTCAGTTCCAGACTATATAAAGATCTGGATGATCTTATCGAGAAAGAGAGGAACCTGCCTGAGGGAAAACGGCTGGAGGCTGTATCTATTCTAACCCCAAACTTCCTTCACTTCTCTATGGCTAAAAAGTTAATGGAGAACGGTTTTCATGTTATATGTGAAAAACCGTTGACTACTACATACGAAGAAGCCAGGGAGCTGAGTGAAATTCAGGAAAGAACAAATTTAATTTTTGCAGTAACCTATACGTATACCGGTTATCCCATGATCAGGCAAATGAAAACCATGATACAGGGGGGTGAAATTGGGAAGATCCAGAAGGTGGATGTACAATATTATCAGGGCTGGATCAATCCGTTGATCCATGATAAAGATAAAAGGTCTGCAACCTGGAGGTTAGATCCAGAAAAATCAGGTATTAGTTGTTGTATTGGTGATATTGGCACCCATGCATATAATATGGTAGAATTCGTAACCGGGTTAAAAGTAGAAAAGATCCTGGCAGATCTCAATTACCTATATGAAGACAATCCTATGGATATTGACGGAACAGTATTACTCAGATTAGGCAGTAATATCAAGGGAGTATTAAGAGCCAGCCAGATTGCTACCGGCGAAGAGAATAATTTTTCAGTGCAGGTATATGGTGACAAAGGTGGCTTAAAATGGGAGCAGGAAAATCCAAACTATCTTTATTTGCTAAAAGAGAATAACCCCTTACAAACGCTAAAACCGGGGAATGCCTATTTAAGTGATTTTTCCCTGCAGGGGACGAAGTTACCACCGGGACATCCTGAAGGTATTTTCGACTCCATGGGAAATCTATACTATGGGGTAGCTATGGCTATAAAAGGCAGCGCAAAATTTGAAGATGCTTATCCTACCCTCAAGGCCGGTTTACGCGGAATGAATTTTATTGAAAAAACCGTGTCTTCCCACAAACAGGGAAATATCTGGATCGAGCTGTAAGGTTAAATAATAAATTTATAAATGATGAAGACTATAAAGGGACCGGCTGTATTTTTAGCACAGTTTATGGATGAACAGGAACCATTCAATTCTCTGGATGGCCTATGTGGATGGGCTTCAAAACTTGGATATAAAGGCATACAGATCCCCACCTGGGAGACCAGATTGATAGATCTTAAAAAGGCAGCAGAAAGCAAAACATACTGCGAGGAACTAAAAGGCAATGTAGCAACTTATGGATTAGAGATCACTGAGCTCAGTTCTCATCTGCAAGGTCAGTTGGTAGCTGTACATCCTGCTTATGATATTATGTTCGATAATTTTGCCCCTGAAGAATACAAGAACAACCCCAAAAAAAGAACAGATTGGGCCATTCAGCAGTTAAAGTATGCTGCCAGCGCAAGCAGAAATCTTGGCATCGATGTGCATGGCACTTTTAGTGGATCTTTTTTATGGCATACCGCACATCCCTGGCCACAAAGGCCAGAAGGCCTGGTGGAAATGGGGTTCGCAGAACTTGCCAAAAGATGGATGCCGATACTCGACGAATTTGATAAAAATGGAGTTGACGTTTGTTACGAGATACATCCTGGAGAAGATCTGCATGACGGGGTAACCTTTGAACGTTTTCTGGAGGCAACCAACCATCATAAACGAGTGAACATTCTTTATGATCCCAGTCACTTTGTGCTCCAGCAATTAGATTATATCGAGTATATAGATCATTATCATGAGTATATAAAAATGTTTCATGTTAAGGATGCGGAATTTAATCCTACCGGGAAGAAGGGAATGTTTGGTGGCTTTGGGGATTGGAAAGACAGGGCCGGCAGATACAGGCATCCCGGTGATGGCCAGGTAGATATTAAACCCATCTTCTCCAAACTAACGGAGTATGGTTGTGATGTCTGGGCGGTATTAGAATGGGAATGCTGTATAAAATCACCTGAACAGGGTGCACGAGAGGGT
>JBFGDP010000127.1:0-7043 GCA_041580575.1 Christiangramia sp. | reverse complement strand
GATTTCGCTCCAGACAGGGTACTTCCCTTAGGAATAAAAGTAGCCGAGGCTGGTGAGTTCACCATTAAAATAGACAAAACAGAAAATATGAAGTCCAGCTTCGAAATTTTCTTAAAGGATAAGTCTTCGAACGAGTATTATAAAATTTCTGAAGAAGACTTCACTACTTCCATCGATGAAACTGGTTTCTTCAATGAGCGTTTTGAATTAGTATTCAGAACCCAGGAAGAAGATTCAGAAGATGATGAGGAAGAAGAGGAAGAAAACGAAGAAGACAATGCCGGAAGTGATGAAGATGAATTACCAACCGGACCTGAAAAGCCGGAATTAGAACCACAAGATAGTTTCTTAAACCTGGATTACTATAAAAATTCAGATGAGATCGCACTAATTAATCCTGATCTCATTAATATAGAACTGATTGAAATTTACAGTGTGTCTGGACAGAAGATCATGACTTTTGAGCAGGTACCAACGGCACAGTCTGTCCAGCTACAAATAAAACAGCAATTGAGTTCTGCCGTTTATTTCGTCAAGCTATATTCTGAAGGAAAGATTTATACCAAGAAGATAATAATCACCAGATAAATTATCCACGATATTTCATGGGCAGGTAAACTACTTTCTTGGTCTCAAAAAAATCTTCTTCAAAAAAATCAGTTAGCTCAAAGATCTCTGCCGTTCGGTAGTCTTTGAGCTCTTCTGAAAGATCTCCACCTTTAAGATACAGAATTCCATTTCTTCTTTCATGCTGGCTTTCCTTGGCGATCTTTCCCTTGACCCATCTTACAAATGTGGGCATTACGGCTACGGCCCTGCTCACTATAAAATCATAATTACCTGAAAGTTCTTCAACTCTCTGGTTAAAGGAAATAACATTCGTGAGACCTAAGCCTTCGGAGACCTCGTCTACTACTTTAATCTTTTTCCCTATAGAATCCACCAGGTGAAAAGTACTTTCAGGAAACAAAATGGCGAGCGGTATTCCAGGAAATCCGCCACCCGTACCTACATCAAGGATCCTGGAACCTGGCTTAAAACCCTGGACTTTCGCAATCCCGAGAGAATGCAGCACATGCCTCAAGTATAATTCATCAATATCTTTTCTGGATACCACATTGATCTTAAGGTTCCAATCCTTATAAAGCTCTTCAAGCTTTTCAAATTTAGAGATCTGATCGTCGGTTAATTGCGGAAAGTATTTTCTGATTAAATCCAAAGCCTTAAATTTTTCAGCAAAAATAGGTAATTTTTATCGCTAATTTTTTCAGAAATCGGAACAGCGCAATTTTTAAAATTTTAACTTTGAAGCAGTCTTCTTAAAATACGGAGGCACGCGCATTAAAAAATTGATACAGGAAAATTAAAATTTCATCACTATGCAGGAAAAACTATCGAATCGCATTAACTCAATGGCAACCTCACAAACGCTGGCTATGGCAGCGAAAGCGCGTGAACTTAAAGCTGAAGGTAAAGATATTATTGGCCTTAGCCTCGGTGAACCAGATTTTAATACCCCAGATTTTATTAAGGAGGCAGCAATAAATGCCATAAATGAGAACTATAATTCTTATACTCCTGTAGATGGATACGTGGAATTAAAGGATGCGGTGATCAACAAATTTAAAAGGGACAATAACCTTACCTATGACCGGTCGCAAATTGTGGTATCTACAGGGGCCAAGCAATCACTGGCCAATGTTGCAATGGTTGTTCTAAACCCCGGCGACGAGGTACTTTTGCCATGCCCTTACTGGGTAAGTTATGCTGAAATTGTAAAGTTGGCAGAGGGAGTCCCGGTAGAGATTCCAACTTCAGTGGAAACAGATTTTAAGATCACGCCCGCCCAGCTGGAGGCAGCGATCACCCTTAAAACCAAAATGATCTGGTATAGTTCTCCCTGCAACCCCAGCGGAATGGTGTATAGTAAAGATGAATTACGAGCCCTGGCCGATGTACTCAAAAAATATCCCGATATCATTGTAGTAAGCGACGAAATTTATGAACATATTAATTTTGTAGGCGATCATGCTTCAATGGCAGAGTTTGAAGATATGTATGACCGTACAGTTACTGTAAACGGTGTTTCCAAAGCATTTGCCATGACCGGCTGGAGAATTGGTTATATAGGAGCCCCGTCATATATCGCCCGGGCCTGTAATAAAATGCAGGGGCAAATTACCAGCGGTGCGAATTGTATTGCTCAGCGAGCAGTAATAAGTGCTCTTGAGGCACCGGTTAGCAAGATTAGCCACATGATCGAAACGTTTAAAAATCGCAGAAAATTAATTATAGATCTTTTGAATAATATTGATGGTTTTGTCACCACAGAGCCGGAAGGAGCTTTCTATGTTTTCCCGAATATTTCAGCATTTTTTGGAAAAACCATCAAAGGACATGAAATTTTAAATGCGACAGATTTTAGCTTATTCTTGTTAGAAGAAGCGAACGTTGCTACAGTTACCGGAGACGCATTTGGAAATCCTGAATGTATCAGGATATCATACGCTGCCAGTGAAAACCAGATCGAAGAAGCTCTTAAGAGAATTAAGAAAGCACTCTCATAAATCTTTTTTCCAGATTTCATAAAAAAACCGGCTCGAAGCCGGTTTTTCTTTTTCGTCTAAAACTCCTTATCATCTGTTTCTCCAGAAGAATGGGGTAAGCAGGATTAGAACCGTAAATAATTCGAGTCTCCCAATAAGCATAAGGAATGCCGTCCACCACTTGCCAAAATCTGGCAGAATATCAAAATTATTTACCGGACTTAAAGCTCCAAAGGCAGGTCCAATATTTCCTAAAGAAGAGGCAGCTCCACCTATGGCCGTTTCAAAATCCAGACCCAGGGCCGCAAGCACCACTGCACCGATAATAAAAGACAACATATAAAGAATAAAAAATCCAAGAATGTTGAATACAATTTCCTTACTAATAGATTTTCCTTTAAAACGAACCGGTAAAATCGCATTAGGATGCAATGTCCGTTTAAACTCTGTCATCCCATTTTTGATCATAATGATATGTCTCATCACCTTTACACCCCCGGCAGTAGAGCCCGCAGATCCTCCCAGGAAAAACAACCCGAAGAACAAAATGGTAAGAAAAGGCGTCCACATAGTAAAGTCTGCAGATACAAATCCTGTGGTTGTGATTACCGTTAAAACCTGGAATAGTGAATGCCTGAAGGCGCTTTCACCCTCACCCCATACCATAGGATGATCTATGGAAGATAAACTTACGTCTGCCTGAAAATATACGATCAAAGACGAAATAACGGTAAAACCACCAATGAATATTATATACCATTTAAATTCGTCATCATGTATAATTTTACTCACCTTGCCTTTAAAAGCAAAATAACTCAACACAAAATTACTTCCGGCAAGAAACATAAAAAGGATAACGGTATACTGGATTAAAGGATTATCATTCCAATATGCGAGGCTGGCATTTTTCGTTGAAAATCCACCGGTAGAGAGGGTACTAAAAGCATGATTAATCGCATCAAAAAAGGTCATTCCGGCTGCCCACAGCAGTAATGTTTCAGCCAGTGTGTATGATACATAAATTAGCCAGAGACGTTTGGCAGTATCAGTGATTCTCGGCTTTAATTTATCGGCACTGGGCCCTGGCGATTCTGCAGTAAACAACTGCATACCACCAATTCCCAGAAGTGGTAAAATCGCGATAGCCAGTACTATAATTCCCATACCACCTATCCAATGAGTAAGGCTGCGCCAAAACAAAATACCTTTTGGTATAGCCTCAATATCGTTTAAAATGGAAGCACCTGTAGTAGTATAACCCGACATGGTTTCAAAAAAGGCATTTGTAAAACCGGGAATTGATTCACTTATCACGTATGGAAGTGATCCACTCAACGCCATGAAGATCCATCCAAAGGTTACTATAATGTACCCTTCTCTTATTTTCACTTCTTTACTGTGCCCACGAGTGGTAAACATTAAGAGGGTACCAATAAATAAAGTTATTAAAGCAGCAGTCGAAATTTCAAGAGTTACTCCATCCTGATAGAACCAGCTTACCAAGGTCGCCAATAACATAAAGCCTCCATTGCATAACAACAACAAGCCCATTACATGGAGGATAATTTGATAATTCAGTTTTGGCATTAGAGGAAAAGTTTTTCAACCTTATTGATAGAGCGTGGCAGGCAACATACAACTATTCTATCTCCAGGTTTGATGAGAAAATCTCCCAAAGCTATCAAACCTGTTCCGTTTCTTATAATACCTCCAATAATGGCAGATCTTGGAAAATCAAGGTCCTTTATCTTTTTATTACTCACTTGTGATTTGGGCTTCACAATGAATTCCAACAGTTCGGCATTCATGTTGTTAAGCTTGGTCATGGCCACAACTTCACCTTTACGCACAAATCTGAAAATATTATTAGCAGCCAATAGTTTTTTATTGATCAGGGTATCTATACCAATAGAATGGCTCAGTTGAAAATAGTCCATATTTTCCACTAAGGATATAGTCTTTTTAACACTTTTAGATTTAGCTACCAGGCAGGACATTATATTAGTTTCAGAATTCCCCGTCACGGCAATAAAGGCATCCATATCATGGATATTTTCTTCCTCTAAAAGCTCCACATTTCTCCCGTCACCATTAATAATTAGAGTATCGGGTAATTCATCTGCCAGTTCATAAGCTTTTTCCCTATCCTTCTCTACCAGCTTAACATTAAAATTATTCCGGCAAAGATCCTCGGCAGTTTTCCTCCCTATTTTACTACCTCCCAGGATCATGACATTTTTTATATCCTGTCTGATCTTACCCGTAAGCTTATATAATTCTTCCACCCCGTTTTTCAGAGTGATAAAGTAAACCTGGTCACCATCTTTAAACTGGGTATCTCCCCTTGGTATTAGGGTATACTGGGTACCAAATCTTTGGATCGCAATTGGCACAAAGTTGAGCTCCGGAAATATCTTGGCGGCTTCTTTAACCGTTTTACCAACAAAAGTTGCAGTACGGGATAGACTTACTCCTATCATGGTCAGGGCTCCTTCCTCAAATTCATAACTATCATTAAATGCAGATTGGTTCAATAGCAATTCAATTTCCCGGGAAGCCAGTGCTTCCGGAGAAATTAATTCATCGATCCCAAATCGTGTGAAACCTAATTCCCCCTGATTTTCAAGAAATTCAGTATTAGATATCCTGGCTATGGTTCTTTTCGCTCCCAGCTGTTTTGCTAACACACAAACAGTAATATTTGTAGCCTCGCTGGAAGTTACACTAATCACCATATCTGTATGTTTAACCTGGGCTTCTTTCAGAATTTTTATGGAACTTCCATCACCTTTGATTGTTCTAATATCCAAGTGAGTATCTGCGTAAGCCAGATTATCTCTATTGGGGTCAATTAGCGTGATATCCTGAGATTCGAAGGAAAGTAATTTAGCTAAATGAAATCCTACTTCACCTGCACCGGCGATAATTATTTTCATATATAAGCTTCAAAAATGTGAGAGCAAAGTTAAGTTATTTTGAAGAAACGAGAAATCACAAAACAAAAGATAAAATTCTGCTGAAAGCCCCTCGATTTTAAGCATATCGGTTATCTTTGACCCAAATTTTCGCTATGAGTAAAAAGGTAACGCCATATAAGGATTCTAAGCTCACTAAGAAAAAGCAGGTCGAGCAAATGTTCGATAATATTTCTGGCAATTATGACGGGTTGAACCGGGTGATATCCTTAGGTACAGATGTAAAATGGAGAAAGAAAGTGGTAGCTATAGTAGAAGCGACAAATCCAGACAGCATTCTGGACATCGCCACCGGGACCGGGGACCTGGCCATTCAAATGGTAAAAACCGGAGCTAAAAGAATCGTAGGGCTTGATCTTTCTGAAGGCATGCTGAAAGTAGGCAGAAAAAAGATCGCTGAAAAAAACCTGGAAGCTCATATAGAAATGATTCAGGGTGATTCTGAAAATCTTCCTTTTGAGGAAAATTCATTCGATGCGATTACAGTGGCATTTGGTGTTAGAAATTTTGAAAATCTTGAAAAAGGACTGGAAGAAATTTATAGGGTTTTGAAACCCGGTGGTATTTTCGTAGTATTGGAAACTTCGGTTCCATCTAAGTTTCCCTACAAACAAGGTTACCGATTATACAGCAATCTCATATTACCTGCAATCGGTAAAATATTTTCGAAAGACAAGGATGCCTATTCTTATTTAAGTGAAAGTGCAGCTAATTTTCCTTACGGGATCGCCTTCAACAATATTTTAAAGAAAACCGGGTTTATAGAGGTAGTAGATTTACCACAAACCTTTGGCGTATCAACGATATATACTGCCTCAAAGTAGTAACATGAAGAATTTTTTTGCCATTACCCTGATGATATTATGTCTGAATTCTGCCCATGCTCAGATATTCTCTGGAGAGCGGGTACTTAATCAGCAAAATTTCGACCAGCAACGTTGGTCCTGGGGATATTATCTTGGTCTTAACAGTTATGATTTCAATTTCGATTATAAAAATTATAATCCCAGTCCCGTGACCGGGCAGGATTTCAGAGTTGAAACCAGAACCGGTTTCAATGTGGGATTAGTTGGTAATTTAAAATTGGATCACAATTTAGATCTTAGGCTCGAGCCGGGAGTTAATTTTAATACCAGAGGTTTCCAGGCGCTAAAAGCCGATGCAAATACCTATAGAGAAGTGAGCTCGACGTATGTTCATATTCCTCTTTTATTAAAATTCAATGCTAACAGACTCAATAACTTCAGACCATTTGTGGTAGGCGGAGTTTCAACATCCATAAATCTGAGCAGCAATGAAAATAACCCTGATGACAATAGTGCCGGGCAGTTTCGCATGACCACGAATTCATATTATTACGAATTAGGTTTTGGAATAGATCTATACCTGTATTATTTCAAATTATCTCCGTCGATACGCGGTGTATTTGCCATCAATGATGAATTGGTGCCAGATGCCGACCCCAACAGTCTTTATACAGGAAATGTGGATAAAATGTCTTCACGGGCGGTATTTATTAATT
>JBFGDP010000126.1:0-7061 GCA_041580575.1 Christiangramia sp. | reverse complement strand
CACTGGACCGGTGAAGAAAACCGTCATGGTGACACCTTGAATAAATACCTGTATCTCTCTGGCAGAGTGGATATGAAAGAGATCGAAAAAACGACTCAGCATCTTATAAGTGATGGTTTCGATATCGGTACAGGAAGAGACCCTTATCGTAATTTTATTTACACCAGTTTCCAGGAATTAGCCACAAACATATCGCACAAACGTGTAGGGCAATTGGCCAAGCAAAAGGGTAACAAAATGCTTGGAAAAATGTGTAACATCATCGCCGGGGACGAAATGAGACATTATATGGCTTACAGAGAATTTGTAAAGACCATTTTTGAACATGATCCAAGTGAGATGATGCTGGCATTCCAGGATATGATGAAGAAAAAGATCGTTATGCCTGCACAGTTCATCAGGGAATCTGGAGAGGATATAGCTTCTGCTTTTGAGAATTTCTCGAATGCTGCACAAAGACTGGGAGTCTATACTACCTATGATTATATTGACATCCTTAAGAAATTAAACGGATACTGGGAAATAGACAAAATGCGATCACTTACAGATGAAGCTGAAAAAGCACGTGATTATCTAATGGCGTTACCAGACCGTATGACCAGGATTGCTGAAAGAATTGCCATCCCGCAAGACCAGCACAAATTTAAATGGGTTGAAGCCAACGGAATAGTTTAATTAGCCTTTCCTTTAATAAGACCTTAATTATTGAACCCTGCTTTATGAATGCAGGGTTTTTTGATGTAAATTTTAACTTTGAACTAACCAACTAAAAATTTCATATGAAAAAAATCTTATTTGCCCTGATCTTTATAGCCGCTTATAATGTGGGCTTTTCACAAAGCGGAGAGAAAAAGAATGAAATAAAACTAAATATCGCCAATACCATCGCCATAGCTTCAGTAGAATTTGGGTATGAGCGTTTCATAGACGACCGTCAGTCTATAGAAGGGGTCATTCTTATAAACGACCGTATAAGTTACCATTCAGAGAAAGGATCCAGAGAATTTAACACCAATAGTTTTAAGCTTGGCTACAATTACTATTTCGGGGATGATTATGATGCTTCGGGCCTTTACATTAATCCATTCTTTAAATACCGTTCCGGAGATTTTACTGAAGGTGTGGATGGTAATGAGCTGCCCGCTGTAGATATGAATTCACTAATTATAGGTATAGGATCCGGCTATAAATGGAACTTCAACGACACATTTGTTTTAGGCCCATTTATTAATGTTGGCCGAAACTTTAGCGATGAGGTTAAAGACAGATTTTCGGCAGTCGAGTTCAATGCCGGTTTTAATATAGGGTACAGATTCTAAAAAATTGAATAAAAAAAACCCGCTCTTATTAAAGCGGGTTTTTTCCTGATCTTATTAAGCCTTATGCGTCCTGCTATCTTTCCATATCTTATAGGTAACCAGGTCTTTTTCCATAAGGTTCAAACAAAAAGCGACCACGGCTGCATCATCCAGGTATCCCACGATAGGTATAAAATCTGGTATAAGATCTATGGGAGACAACACATATAATAAGGCTGCTCCTGCTGCTGCTACGATATTAAATGGGATCTCACGATATTCCCCACTGGCATAATCCTTTACCAGTGAAAACAATAATAAGGCATCATCCAGGTACCTTTTTAATTTCCCTTTACTTTCGAATTTATTGAGGATCTTTTCTTCTTTTTCTATAACCTTTTCCACATCTTCCTTTTCAAAATCTTCGGTTCTTCTGGAAAGTTCTTCCCTCGCCTGTTCTCTGGAAATTTCGCTCATTTTCTAAAATTTTATTCTTTGCCGAAAATAAAGAATGTAAAATCTCAAGACAAATCTGCGCCGGCTATTTAAGTTCAATTTAACGTAGCCATATGAAAATCAGAAAATAAAAAAAGCCCCGGGATTTTCCCAGGGCTCTTATTAACACATAAAAAACTAAACTAAAGATCGAATTTTATTCCCTGTGCCAGGGGTAACTCGGTCGTATAATTGATTGTATTGGTTTGTCTTCTCATATAAACCTTCCAGGCATCAGATCCACTTTCGCGACCTCCACCGGTTTCTTTTTCACCACCAAAGGCTCCGCCGATCTCTGCCCCAGAAGTACCAATATTTACATTGGCAATCCCACAATCAGATCCTTCCGCAGAAAGGAATCTTTCTGCTTCCCTAAGGTTATTGGTCATGATCGCAGAAGAGAGACCCTGCCTTACTCCGTTTTGCAACTTAAGCGCATCACTTACATCACCAGAATATTTCATGATATATAACACAGGGGCAAAAGTTTCATGCTGTACAATCTCGAAATGATTTTCAGCTTCAGCAATGGCCGGCTTCACATAACAACCACTTTCATAGCCTTCACCTTCCAGAACACCACCTTCAACCAGGATCTTACCGCCTTCTTCAACAACTTTATCTAAAGCAGCCTGGTAATTTTTTACCGCGTCCTTATCAATGAGAGGTCCCACATGATTATTTTCATCCAGTGGATTACCTATTCTAATCTGCTTATAAGCGTTTACGATGGCATCTTTAACTTTATCATAAATATCTTCATGAATAATTAATCGCCTGGTAGAGGTGCATCTCTGCCCACAGGTACCAACAGCTCCAAATACCGCTCCAATCACTGTATTTTTTATGTTTGCATCTGGAGTTACGATAATGGCGTTATTTCCCCCTAATTCCAGCAAAGTTTTTCCCAATCTCGCTGCAACTGCCTGTGCTACGATCTTACCCATTCTAATAGAACCGGTAGCAGAGATCAAAGGCACACGCTCATCTGTGGTCATCATTTCACCCACCTTATAGTCGCCTGTGATTAAACAGGAAACCCCGGCCGGCACATTGTTTTCATCAAATACCCTGGCCGCGATATTCTGGCAGGCTACAGAGGTAAGAGGGGTTTTCTCAGACCCTTTCCAGATACAGGCATCTCCACAAACCCAGGCTAAAGCCGTATTCCAGGCCCAAACCGCTACCGGAAAGTTAAAGGCCGAAATTATTCCCACTACTCCCAGAGGGTGATATTGCTCATACATTCTGTGTCCCGGGCGTTCACTGTGCATAGTCAACCCATATAGCTGGCGCGAAAGCCCAACTGCAAAATCACAGATATCTATCATTTCCTGGACTTCTCCCAGTCCTTCCTGGTAAGATTTCCCCATTTCGTAAGAAACCAGTTTGCCCAAAGGTTCTTTTAACCTCCTAAGCTCATCGTTAAATTGTCTCACCACCTCACCACGTTGTGGGGCCGTCCAGGTTCTCCACTCTTTAAAACCTTTTTCAGCAGTAGTGATCACTTTTTCATAATCTTCTTTGGTCGTAGCCTTTACTTTACCAATTAAAGCACCGTCTACAGGTGAATATGATTCCAGGATATCTCCATTGCTAAACCAATCGGTTCCGGTTGAAGTTCCGTTATTGGTTTCGTTCAATCCTAAATCTTTCAGGGCTTGTTTAATCCCGAATTCTTCAGCAATTTTGCTCATTAATTTGCGTTTTTATCGATTAATTTGTGTAGTTGTTGCGAAAATAGGAAAAATAAACCGCTATTCCTCGGTAGAAATGAATCTGGAATCCACTGGCATAACCTCGCCGCAATTATCGCAGGTTCGCAGTTCTTTGCTGTTGTAAAAATGTTTGAAATGCTTTAGAAAATCGGTTTCAATATCCTGGAGTGGAAAGTAAACCTCGTATAATTTATGGTTACAATTATCACAATACCATAGCAATCCATCTTTTCCAGATTCTCCAATCCTTTTACGTTCTATTACCAGGCCAATGGAACCCTCTTCTCTAACCGGAGAATGCGGAACCTTTCCTGGGTGAAGATACATATCCCCGGGTCCCAGATGCATTGTTTTCTTTTCACCGTTATCCTGTACATGTACCTGGATATTACCTTCAAGCTGATAAAATAGCTCTTCGGTTTCGTTGTAATGATAATCCTTCCGGGCATTGGGACCTGCCACCACCATCACGATATAATCTCCAGACTCCCGGTACAGATTTCGGTTACCCACGGGAGGTTTCAAAGTATCACGATTCTGCTCGATCCACTTATTTAAATTGAAAGGTTCATTAACCGGCATATCATTAAATTTTCATTAAAATTAATCAATCCTGTCAAGAAATTATACCAGTATCCGTTTTATCTGACTGGGCGCCTACCCGAAAATCCGGGTACCGCGCTATACATTGCAAGTCCTCGCCAGCCCTATGGGGCAAGGCTCCGGGCTTTACATTACTATCGCTGGCGCAGTTACAAAATAAACTTTTTAGTACCTTCCCTTTTCAAAACTTATTGAACTATGAAACATATCTTATACTTCAGCTGCCTGCTATTTTTATTAGCATGCAACCAAAATAATCGCCACACCTCCACAAACATCACTAAAGATGATAAGGCCAGGACCCAAGATTCACTGCCCAACTTTGGTATTGTAATTCATGGTGGTGCCGGCAATATCAGGAAAGAAAATATGAGCGATTCTTTAGAGATGGCTTATAAACAAAAATTAGAGGAAGCAATTAGAACCGGACACGAAATACTGCAGAATGGGGGTACCGCCCTGGAGGCAGTTCAAAGGACTATAAATATTATGGAAGACAGTCCCTTGTTCAATTCTGCAAGAGGTGCTGTTTTCACTAATGAAGGCAAGAATGAACTGGACGCTTCCATTATGGATGGGAAAACCTTAAATGCGGGAGCGGTGGCCGGAGTGACCAATGTTAAAAATCCAATAAACCTGGCCTATGAGGTTATGGTAAATTCAGAACACGTGATGCTGGCAGGTAAAGGAGCAGAGCAATTTGCAGCGGAACAGGGCCTGGAGATCGTAGATCCGGCATATTTCTATACAGAAAACCGCTACAGGTCCATGGAAAGGGCAAGGGATCGCGAAAAGGATAAACATAATAAGACCGCATTTTACGATCCTTTTATAAGAGACGAGAAGTATGGAACTGTAGGCTGCGCCGCCCTGGATCAATATGGAAACCTGGCTGCCGGAACCTCCACCGGTGGAATGACTAATAAAAAATACAACCGCATAGGAGATGCCCCAATAATTGGAGCAGGCACCTATGCCAACAATACAACCTGTGCGGTCTCAAGTACTGGTTGGGGAGAATTTTTTATAAGAGGGGTGGTCGCTTATGATATTTCAGCAATGATGGAATATAAGGAGGTATCTCTTAAAGAAGCTGCCCGCGAGGTGATCCAGGAAAAAATACCCGAACTGGGTGGCAAAGGGGGCATTATCGCTATAGACCACGAGGGGAATGTAGCTATGGAGTTCAATACTTCTGGCATGTATAGAGCAGCCATGAATAAAAAGGGAGAACTGGAAATCGGGCTGTATGAGAAGTAGAAAAAATTCCTATCCAGACCTAAATCAATGAAGCTCTTTAACGGTAAATTAAATTTTGTTACCAGGTTCGCTTTGGCAGGATACAATATCTTAGCCGGCCACAATACTCTTGAGCTATGAAACCCATCTGCATGAGATATCTTTTAATCATCATACTTTTACCCTTCAACTTTGGGATGTATGCTCAAACCGACGTTGAAAATGACAGCCTTCCCTCAACCCTGGAGTTACTTAAATATGATGGTTTAAGTGCGCTGCGCGGAGTAACTACAACCTACACGCGACCTCTGCAATGGCAAAAAGATGATTTCCTGGTTGCAGGAGCAGTGGTAGCAGGCACGGCCGCAATTTATATTTTCGATGAAGAAACGAACCGGTATTTTGAGCGGCAGGCTGAAGATGCACCTAAAGTAGTGCGGGATTTTGGCTGGTATTTTGGAAGTCCGCAAAACAATTACGGCATCACCGGCTCTATTTACCTGGTAGGGCTTTTCACCAGAAATGAAAAGATAAGGAAGACCGGAGTACTTATGATCTCGGCAGCAACCGCATCGGGGATCATTCAGTCCATCTCTAAAACAGCAGTTGGCAGGGCCCGGCCTACAGCCAATGAAGGTAAAGCCAGTTTTAAACCCTTTAGCAAAGAAGGGACTTTCCACTCATTCCCATCTGGACATACTATACTTTCCTTTACCACGATGTATGCTCTATCGAAACAATTTGAAAATCCTTTTGTAAAGGCAGGCTTAATGGGTGTTGGCCTTATTGCACCGGTTTCCAGGCTGTGGGATGGCGCACATTGGTTAACCGACGTAGGCCTTAGCCTGGCCATAAGTGTTGCGGTTGTTAATACTATAGATAATTACCTTAGTACAGAAAGAGATTACGGAGTCGAAAAAGAAAAAACAATAAGCTGGAAAATGCAGGTAGGACTTGGCCGGGTGGGTATTGTGGGCACTTTTTAACCGTTCTTTGGCTGAATTGCTTATCGGTATTTTTTAAATTTCATTCTAAAATTTTGACTTATGAAAAGCAGTTTCAACGAAATAATTAAAAGTGACACTCCCGTTCTTATAGATTTCTATGCAGACTGGTGCGGACCTTGTAAAACACTTGCTCCAATTTTAAAAGAGGTAAAATCTGAATTAGGAGAAAAAGTGAAGATCGTAAAGATAGATGTAGATAAAAATCAGCCTCTAGCGGCTAAATACCAGGTTCGGGGTGTACCCACCATGATTCTTTTCAAAAACGGAAATCAGATTTGGCGGGAATCCGGGGTATTGCCCAAACACGTGCTCGTAGATAAGATCACATCTATTTAAAGTTCTTTAAGAGGCGGTACTTTAAAGTGTTCGATATCCCACCCGGCTTTTCTCGCCCCTGCCTGATAGGCCGATTCCAGAAAATTCAACAGGGTTTCCCCCGGATCCTCCCTGTTTTGCAGATCGGCATAGGTTAAAATAGCCATGGGAGTATCATTGTTTATGATCCATTGCGCACTTTCAGGAATTAATTTTTCTTCCTCCAGGCCTTCCGGCGAAGGATAGGTATAAGAGTAAAAGGCCGGTTCCGGCATATTTTCATCTCCCGCCCAGAATCCAGAACTTATACATTCGTGGCTATAGGCGTCCTTGTTGGCCGTATTGGCGTCTGCCGGCATTGGATCTGCTTTTTTTCCTGAAAACCT
>JBFGDP010000125.1:0-7268 GCA_041580575.1 Christiangramia sp. | reverse complement strand
GCCGCTATCGCTGTCAAATTTTTCGATAGGCAGGAACTGTTCGTCTATCACGTACTGAGTTCCTGCATTCTTGAACTGGTTGTACACGATATCGATTTTATCGTACTTCCCATCCAGGAATACCTGCATCAATTCTTCTGCGATCTCAGAAACATTATCGAAGCTAAGATCATCAAAAATGCCATTGTTATTTTTATAAATATCAAAGCTCTTTTTAAGAATGTCGTTACCCTTCTTACCAATGGTAAAAATTTCAACTTCTTTCCCCTGGTATTGTTCCTGGATCTTAACTTTTACCTTCTTGATGATATTGGTATTAAAAGCTCCGGCTAAACCTTTGTTAGAAGAAATAGCAACGACCAAAACCTTTTTAACCTCACGCTCTTCAGCAAATTTACTGCCGGCATCATCATCCAGAGTAGCACTTAAATCCTGTAGCAACTGGGTCAGCTTTTCAGCATAAGGTCTCATAGATGTGATCGCATCCTGAGCCTTACTCAATTTTGCAGCCGATACCATTTTCATGGCACTGGTAATCTGCATCGTTGAGGAAACCGAAGTTATTCTGCTACGTAATTCTTTTAAGTTTGCCATTTTTATTTAGTATTGAGTATTGAGTGAATCTTTGTGCCAATCCACTCAATACTTTTATAATTTTCAATTGTAAATACTATAATTCAAGATCAAAATCTCAAATCCACGTACTCAATACTAGTTCTTGTACTTAGATGAAAGTTCTTTCGCAGCCTGAGTTAAAGTATCAATTACTTCATCTGTCAATTTACCTGCTTTAAGAGTATCCAGCGTATCTCTATGCTTAGCATTAAGGTATTCCAGGTAATCTCTTTCAAACTCTTTTACCTTTTCTACCGGCACATCTCTAAGAAGGTTCTTGGAACCTGCATAAATGATTGCGATCTGGTCTTCTACCGGGTAAGGATCGTTTTGTCCCTGTTTCAGGATCTCCACGTTACGCTTACCTTTCTCGATCACATTCATCGTTGCAGCATCAAGATCAGATCCAAACTTAGCAAATGCTTCAAGTTCACGGTACTGAGCCTGATCAAGTTTTAAGGTACCTGCAACCTTCTTCATAGACTTGATCTGAGCGTTACCACCTACACGAGATACAGAAATACCCACGTCAATTGCAGGACGTACACCCGAGTTAAAAAGATCTGATGTTAAGAAGATCTGACCATCTGTAATCGAAATTACGTTGGTTGGAATATATGCAGAAACGTCACCCGCCTGAGTTTCGATAATTGGAAGAGCGGTAAGTGATCCGCCACCTTTTACCTTGTCTTTAAGACTGTCTGGAAGGTCGTTCATTTGTTTTGCGATATCATCATCTGCGATCACCTTCGCTGCACGCTCAAGAAGTCTTGAGTGAAGGAAGAATACATCCCCAGGATATGCCTCACGTCCCGGTGGACGACGAAGTAATAGGGAAACTTCACGATATGCAACAGCCTGCTTAGAAAGATCATCATAAACGATCAATGCAGGACGACCTGTATCTCTAAAATATTCACCAATTGCAGCACCGGCAAATGGAGCATAAACCTGCATTGGAGCAGGATCTGATGCGTTTGCAGCAACAATAGTGGTATAAGCCAAAGCACCTTTATCTTCAAGAGTCTTGGCGATTGCCGCAACTGTAGAAGCTTTTTGACCAATAGCTACATATATACAATAAACCGGCTCACCGGCATCATAAAACTCTTTCTGGTTAAGAATGGTATCTATACATACAACTGTCTTACCAGTTTGACGGTCACCAATCACCAATTCACGTTGTCCTCTTCCTACCGGTACCATTGCATCAATAGATTTGATACCTGTTTGAAGCGGCTCGGTTACCGGCTGACGATAAATTACCCCGGGAGCTTTACGCTCAAGTGGCATTTCAAAAGTCTCACCTTCAATTGCACCTTTACCATCAATTGGAGCACCAAGAGTATCAACCACACGGCCTACAATTCCTTCTCCAACATTAATAGAAGCAATACGCTGAGTTCTTTTTACTGTAGAACCTTCTTTGATCTCCTTCGCAGGACCCAAGAGTACTACCCCAACATTGTCCTCTTCCAGGTTCAAAACGATCCCTTCAAGACCACTTTCAAACTGAACCAATTCCCCATATTGAGCATTAGCCAGTCCGTAAATGTTAGCAATACCGTCACCTACGGTTAGAACGGTACCTACTTCATCTAAAGAGGCCTTGGATTCAAAACCTGATAATTGTTGTTTTAATATTGCTGATACTTCAGCAGGATTTACTTCTGCCATAATTATTCAAGATAAAATGGTAGGCCTGAGGCATACCGGTTTTAATTAAATTTTTGAAACGTATGTATTGTTTGTCAATTCCCTTTTTAGCCTGGTAAGATTACGGGATACACTTGCATCATATTGCAAATCCCCTACTCTTAGCACAAAACCACCAATGATGCTATCATCAACGATGTTTTTTAAGCTGGCTTCTGAACCTGTTAACTCCTTTACCTTGGCAAGGATCACAGCTTCAAGTTCTTTATCCAGAGGTACTGCAGTAGTGACAACAGCCTGCCGTACATTGTTCAATTCATTATACTGGATGATATACTGCCTGGCCACGATATGAAGAATAGCAATTCTTCCATTTTCTAACAGGATATCGATGGCACCTTTAGTCACGGCGTTCACATCCTTGAAGATCTCAAGAAGAACACTTTTTTTGGTGCTGTTCTTTATTACAGGACTGGTAAGCATATTCTCAAGATCCTTACTGTTTAAAACAGTTTTGGATATCGAGATCATATCCTCATTTACAGCTTCCGCCGAATTCTTATCCTTTGCTAAAGAAAGGATAGCCTTTGCATAACGTTGTGCGGCTCTGGTTCCTCTCATAACTTAGTTTAGCTTAGCATCACCAATCATCTTCTCGATCATCTGGTGTTGTTCATTTTTTCCTGAAAGTTCTTTACGAACGATCTTTTCAGCGATCTCCACTGAAAGCTCGGCTACATGATTCTTCAATTCAGCCATCGCAGATTGCTTTTCCAGCTCGATGCTTCTTTTAGCGTCTGCAACAATTTTATCAGCTTTTACTTTAGCTTCTTCAGAAGCATCTGTAATCACCTTTTCTTTTAACTCACGGGCTTCTCTAAGGATAGCGTCTCTTTCTGCACGAGCTTCTTTTAAAAGCTGCTCGTTATCAGATTTAAGATTCTGCATCTCTTTACGCGCATTTTCAGCTGAAGCCAATGCATCGTTAATAGACTGCTCTCTATTCTTAACAGAACTAAGAATAGGTTTCCAGGCGAACTTCGCCATAAGGAAAAGTAATACTAAGAAAACGACGGTTTGCCAGAAGAACAAGCCAATTTCGGGAGTTATTAAATCCATAGTTTTATAATATAATCGTTAAAAACATCACTTTAAAAACCCTTCGTAACCAACCGTTACGAAGGGCTTCTGAAACTTTAATTATCTTAATACACCTAGTAAAGAGGCAACTACTCCAAAAAGAGCAACACCTTCTACAAGTGCAGCAGCGATAATCATAGCTGTCTGGATTTTTCCAGAAGCTTCTGGCTGACGTGCGATAGCATCCATGGCAGAACCACCGATTTTACCTACACCTACTCCGGCTCCAAGAACCGCTAGTCCAGCTCCTAAAGCTGCAAGACCTACATACAATAATTCCATAATTGAAAAATTAAAAATTAAAATTAATGATGTTCATGTTCCTCAACTGCCATCCCGATAAACAGGGCAGACAGAATCGTAAAAATAAACGCTTGAAGGAATGCTACCAGCAATTCCAATACTGTTATAAATAAGGCAAAGGGAACCGAAACTCCGGCGATGCCAGCATTTTCTAAAATAAATATCAGTCCAATTAAACTCAGGATGATAATGTGCCCTGCGGTAATGTTCGCGAACAAACGAATCATTAATGCAGCAGGCTTAATAAGTAATCCTAATCCCTCTACGATCGCAAGGATAGGCTTTACCCATGTTGGGATACCCGGCATCCAGAAGGTATGCTTATAGAAATCCTTATTCCCGTTAAAGATCATGATCAACATTGTGAAAAGACCTAGAGAAACAGTTACTGCGATATTTCCAGTTACGTTCGCAGCTCCCGGTAAAAGCCCCATTAAGTTCGTGATCCAGATAAAGAAGAACACGGTTAAAAGAAACGGCATGAATTTCATATATTTCTTCTCTCCTATCTGAGGAATAGCGATCTCATCTCTAACGAACAACACTAAAGTTTCCAGAACGTTATTAAACCCTTTAGGAGCCTGCTTACTTTTCTTATGATGTCTTGCAAGACCTACAGAGAAGAATAAGATCATTAAGATCACCGTAAGAAACATTGCTGCTACATTCTTGGTGATAGAAAGATCCCAGGGTTTGGAAGCGTTCACAGGGTGATGTTCAGCATCAAATTCCACAGCCTCAGCGCCTTCATCAAGCATGTAGATATCTTCATGCAGATTCACAAAACGCATCCCGTCTTTCTCTACTACAGTATGACCCGTAGTATCGTGATGAAACTCACTGGACATGAAACTTACCAGCCCGTTTTCTGTATAAAGGATCACCGGCAACGGGAGGGTTACAGAACTCTCACCTTCACCGAAGAAATGCCACTCGTGAGCATCACCAATATGGTGCATGATCATCTCGGTCGCATTAAACTCTTTTTCAGCTTCTTCTATAGAAGAATGCTCCTCATTATGCTCCTGAGCATAGGTAAATAAAGGAAGAATGGCCAAAGCCAATGTAAAGTACACCCTAATCACTAAAGATTTATGTGCTGTCATAGTACCTGTTCTACTTAAAAATTGTGGGCTCTAAATTTCCGTGCAAAGGTATACTTTTAATTTTTATCTGAAAGTCCGTCGTATAATTTTTTAGCAGTTTCAGCAATTTTAACGATTTTACTGAAATACAGGTAGTTATTTAGTATTGATAAGCCTTACGGCGTAAAAAGTTTCGAAGATCAGGAATAAAAAATAAGGGATAAAAAATGCCATTAGATCCTGAAAAGGATTGGCTACATCATTAAGCATCACAGGTAAAAGAAATAATACTGCCGCTAACATTTTCAACAGGCTGCATGCCATAAATGCGAAGCCCGTTTTATCACTGAAAGTATTATGCACAAAAGCTAAAAACATGTAAATAAGGAAAGTTGCAATAGTATGAAACCCATAAATTGCCAGTGTAGAATAATAAAGGTCTGGCTTTAACAGATCATTTACCAGCCAGTACTGAATAAGAAATAGAATTATGGAAAATGGTAGAAAGCCTTTTAAAAAGGAAATGGTCTTTTTCTGCATTGATTAATCTTCATTAAGGTCTTTTACTGCCCGGTATACCTGGTAAAGCGCAATAAAAACACCTAAAAGGGATAAGGAAATTGTAAATCCTGAATATTTGTTGGGAAATTTTTCATCAAGCCAGATACCTGCAAATACCCCTACACCAATGATAATACCCATTTGAAAGGCAATATTTACAAATCCCAGGTATTTATTACGCTGATCTTTTTTCATTCTCTGTTTTAAGAGGTTTAATTCCTCCATTCATCTCACAGGTTGCGTTGAAGACCGCTCCTGGTTCTACTGCCAGTTTGCCGGCAATAACTTCACCTTCTATATTGGCCGCACTCCTCAGCGTTAAAATATCTTTCACTATTAATTTACCCTTAAAATTACCTTCTATATCAGCGCTGTTACATTCCAAAGTTCCATTGATAAGTCCTCCTTTGCTAATAACAACTTTTCCGGGCGTATTTAAATTTCCTTCTAAGGTTCCCTCTATTCTAAAACATCCTTTTCCTGAGATCTCGCCTTTAATGGTAGTTCCTGCAGCAAGACGATTTTGTTCATTTTGATTAGAGGTCGATTTGCTCTTTTTAGGCTCTGAAAACATAGTGGTAGGGGTTTAATAATTATCCAGAAAACTTCTTAAAGTTTTCTTAATTTGTACAATTCTATAATTTTCTGCCGACATGACAAAAGCCTCCCTGCCTATTTTATATTTTTTATTCTCCTTTAATAACTCCTGAAATCCCAATGCTCTCGAACGATCGGTCAATCCATGAACTACAATAAAGCTCTGATTAACATCATAAAGGTCCCGTGAAACACTTAATTTATTGTAGTCTAATTCTGATAAAGCAGTTTCTATGGTTCTTTTCAACCTCTCGGCATCATCCCCGGCAGTATTATCCACCGGGTAAATAATTTTAAAGCTCTTATGCAGACTATCCGGGCTGATTTCCTGAGCTTTTAACTCCGGAATCGTGGTATTAATAATGCTCTGTGCTTTTTGTCCTTCCGGGGTTTGTGGGTAAGTGACTGCGACATAATTAAGTGCCTGCTCATAAGCGTCAAGTCCCATTAGCCTGGCTACTGCCCTGGATTTTAAAAGTTCTAATTTAGGAACTATAGGATCGCCCGTTAAATTCGAGATGTATTCGTTAGATCGATCTATCACCTCCTGATATTCCTGAGCTTCATATTTTCTATACAAGGCATTATATAGCATTTCAGGACTGTTTTCATCTTCCTGCAGGCTTTCCGGATTCCGGATAAAGGCAGCATAACGAGAATCTGAATAATTCTCAAGAATATCACTCTTCATAGCTTCCTGTGCCCTCAGGTCGCCAAGTGCACCATAGATATTGTACAGGTTATACTTTGCCGGCAGTACAAGGCGTTCCTGGGGATTATTATCAAGAAGGAATTCTAATCGCTCTGCCGCGAGTCCATATTCTTTATATTTTTCATTATAGATCACACCCAGCTGGAAATAAGCCAAATTCCTTTGCGTGGCCAGGCTGTCCAAAACAGATTTTTCACGCGGTACCTGGTCTATATATACCTGAGGATCATAAAGAGGATTATTATCCAGGTTAATGTCTACTAGAGTTTCCCGGGCATTGATGGAACTTTGATTCAGAGCAGTAGAACCCCAGCGCCAGTTATCTTTCAACTCCCTGGTTCCCCAGATACGCAGAAATTCCTGTGCACCCCTGGACACCCTGAGGGGATTATAGAAATAAAAAGAATTTCCTTCACCAGCCGGTGGCAAACCTGCAGATGGAAAATTATTCGCCGGCGGTCCTATTGCAGCTGTATAAACCGGCAATTCTCCCTGTTCAATTTTCTTTACCGCCTGCGCTTTGAGATCATCTGTATATTCAGTAAAATATGCCAATAAATCTTTTTCAGCTAAGGTGGTTAATCTTAGGATACTATCGG
>JBFGDP010000124.1:0-7324 GCA_041580575.1 Christiangramia sp. | reverse complement strand
GATCCTAAGAAAGTAACCAGGGTAGCCCTGGAAAATGCTGCTTCTGTTGCCGGAATGATCCTTACTACAGAGTGTGCTCTTATCGACCTTCCAGAAGAAAATGCCGGTGGTGGAATGCCACAAGGTATGGGAGGCGGTATGCCAGGAATGATGTAAGATAGAATTTAGATGTTTGGTCTAAAATATTGGATCAGACAACTTTATGAAAAAACCTGCTTCAGAAATGAAGCAGGTTTTTTATTTTGGTCTGCAATTATTTATTCAGGTTGTTTCATAAAATCGAATCCACCCTTTCTAAGGTTGATCCCAAATTCCAGGTATGCTTTAAGACAGGCCAGGAAATTTGCCCATCCTCCGGAGTTTCGACCATACCACTGGATGCCATCCTCATCAAGTTTCATGGTGCCCTCGGTAATATTTACCAGCGTTTTGTCTGAAGAAATTTCTTCTAATTGAATTTCTACCTGAAGCATTTTTTTTGGAGATCCTTCCCATTCAAAAGAGATCAAATCATACTTTTTGACCTTCAGTATATTTACCGGGAATGTCATTTCAAATTCAGGAAATTTCCAGGTTACCGTCTTACCTTCCTCCATTGGTCCGGTACTTTCAGAGATAAAGTAATTAGACATCTTTTCAGGCTCTATTATGGCATTAAAAACTTCACTTTTGGATCTGGCGATTTGTAAAGCAGCATGAATCTTTAAGTCTTTCATTTTCGTGATTGATTAAAAGTTAAAGATCGGAATTTAATCGAACATATACGGTTAAGAAAATTTATAGCCCTGGGTAAGGAAGGTGATATGTAATAAATCAGTCAAGATCGTCCTGCAGTTCCTCATCTTCTATTTTCGTTTTTGTTTTCAGGAAATACTTAGGGCTCACCCCGTATTTTTCTTTAAAAATCTTCGAGAAATAGCTGCGATTATTTAAACCAATAGCAGTAACAATCTCTGATATATTCTTATCTGACAGTATGAGCATTTCTTTAGCAGCTTCCAGTTTTACATGCTGCATATATTTGTTAACCGTAAGATTGTAAACATGTTTAAAGCCTTCCTGTAGTTTGTTCACATTGGTGCCGGCCTCTTTAGCCAGGGATTCTACGTTCAAATTCGTACTCAGGTCTCCCTGTATTCTTTTAGCTACATAATCTACCTTTTCAATATCAGATTTTCTAAGGATCTTGGGTAATTTATTACTATTCTCATCATCTTCATATTGTGAGATCTGTATCACCAGCATTTCAAAAGCTTTGCTTTCCAGGAACAGGTTTCTTAAGAAACCAGTGCAATCCTTGGTGTCGATATCATCCATTACATCGGCAGCCTTAATACTATAATTTCCCTGGTAATAAAATTGTTTCCTGGAGACCGCATCCTTGAAGAGCTCTTTTAAAGTAGGATCCAGATCCTTGAAATCATAATTAGATCTGTGAGCAAAGATAGATCTTATGATCTCCAGACTGGAAACATGTGTGGCTACATTCTTTTTAAAATATAAAATGTGACCTTCGTAACCGCTGCTGCTCACCACAATATTTTGATAGGTATCTATAGTGTGCAGTACGTCACTTTTCTTAAATCTATGACCAACACTACCTTCAGAGCAAAAGATAAATTTTAGTGGGTGTACTGTATTGAGTGTAAAGTGTATTTCTACATCCTCATAGAATTTACAATTATAGGTAAGGATGCCCATCCCTGAGTCAAAACTTACACCTCTAATGTATCCCTCACCAATACTATCGGGTATTTTAACCGTAAATTCACCACTTTGATTAACCAAATCAGTTTCCAGGCTTTCTGCGAAATCTTCAAGGATCTCATTTATCGGTAAAGTTTTGACGATAATTTTCATGACAGGAGTCGTAGGATTCGCGCTTTTTAAAGTTAAGCGTTTTTTAACTAATATCTTTTAAGTAATACGGCCGTAAAATTATCAATTGTGTGAAAATTTTAAGAATTCTTAACATATATAGTATTATTAACACTAATCCTTGTGCGAAAAACGTTATTTAGAGGGGGCTTAAGACGATGCCGGTAGATAAAAACCTCTGCTTTTTATAATAAGAAAGATTTGTTAAAACTTTTTCTGAAAGATCAAGGCGTTATAAATTCATAAAAATCTAATATTATGAGTTCAGATAAAGACAGATCTTCTCCAGTACCAACAGATCATAAGAAGTCTGAAAGCGGTAGAAATCAATCAACAGAAACAAGAACCGGTAATTCCGGAAACAAATTGTGGATAGTTATATTAATTATCCTGGTTTTTTTGCTTATCATTCTCTCTGTAACGGGAGTGGTAACTTTATAAATCCGCTTCTGTAATAATTTCGTAATTATTATTATTGCTGATAACAGAAAAACTTAATTATGTCTAAAAACTATTACGATCCGGCAGACCTTCGGAAATTTGGAGAAATTACCGAATGGAGTGAAGAACTGGGCAAAAAATTCTTTGATTACTACGGTAAGGTTTTCGAGGAAGGTGCACTTTCTGCCAGGGAGAAATCCCTGATCGCCCTGGCCGTTTCTCATGTAGTGAAATGTCCCTATTGTATAGATGCTTATACCAAAGATGGCTTACAGCGGGGTATCACGAAAGAAGAAATGATGGAGGCGGTACATGCAGGCGCGGCGATAGAAAGTGGTGCAACTCTGGTGCATGGGGTGCAAATGATGAATAAATACAAAAAACTTAGTATGTAAGTATTGGTACATTACCAGTACTAACTATTTAAAGTAAGAAATCTCCTGTATGTCTATAAAGTCCCTTAAAGCTAGAAAAGATGACCTTTCCAGTCCCGAAAATCAATTAAAGTTCCTGAGCAACGGGATTTTTAGAAAAGGAGGTTTGCCAACTTTCAAGCATAAAATCGCAGAAACCGGAAATTTTCCTTTAAAACCAAAAAAGCTAGAGATCCTGCAATTAAATCTCGGGTATATGTGCAATCAGGTTTGTTCTCATTGTCATGTGGATGCAGGTCCAGACAGGAAGGAGATAATGACCGTAGAAACCATGAAACAATGCCTTGAGGTTATAAGAAACACTGGAGCTCATACCCTGGATCTTACCGGTGGAGCTCCAGAAATGAATCCTAATTTCAGGTGGTTCGTAGAAGAGGCCTCTAAAGCGGGTATAAAGGACTTTATAGTGAGGTCTAACCTTACTATTATACTTGCCAACAAGAAATATCATGACCTTCCAGAATTTTTTAAAAAACACAATGTACACGTAGTTTCTTCCCTGCCATTTTATAAAAGAGAAAAAACAGATAAGCAGCGTGGAAGCGGGGTTTTTGATAAATCTATAAAGGCCTTACAAATGCTCAATTCAGTTGGTTATGCACAGGAAGGTACCGGTTTAAAACTGGACCTGGTCTATAATCCTTCGGGTGCTTTTTTACCTACAGATCAAAAGGCGATGGAACATGATTTTAAGGTAGCTTTAAAAGAAGATTTTAATATCGATTTCAACAGCCTTTTTGCAATTACCAACCTGCCCATTAGCCGTTTTCTGGAATATTTAATTGCCTCAGAGAATTATGAAGATTATATGTATGCCCTGGTAGATGCTTATAATCCCGCGGCAGTTGAAAATGTGATGTGTACAAATACCATATCCATTAGCTGGGATGGCTGGTTATATGATTGTGATTTTAACCAAATGCTGGACCTGAAAGTGAACAGTAAAATAAAGCATATCAGCGAATACAACGAAGATGTTCTTAACGACAGGAATATTATTATTTCACAACATTGTTATGGATGTACCGCTGGTGCCGGGAGCAGCTGCCAGGGAAGTGTAGCCTGATTGAATATGGCGAAATACTACCTGCTAATCCTGTTCTCCTTCCTGGTTCTTACACCCGGGAAATCCCAAAACTCCATAGGTGAGATCCTGAGGAAATATAACTCTGGAAATGTAGCATATATTTCGGCTGAAGAGTTGAGAATGCACCAGCTGAATAGTAAAGTGATGATCCTTGATGCCCGTGAAAAAGAAGAATATGAGGTGAGTCATATTCCAGGTGCGATCCTGGTGGGATACAATGATTTTAAGTTGCCCGCTTTAATCACCGATCTAAAAAACGAAAGGATTGTTGTTTATTGCTCAATCGGGGTACGCTCTGAGGATATCGCAGAGAAACTAATAAAAGCCGGCTACCGCAATGTTGAGAATCTATATGGTGGTATCTTCGATTGGAAAATAAAGGATTTTCCGGTTGTGGATATTACTGGAAAGTCGACTCAAAAAGTGCATGCTTATTCCAGGCATTGGTCTAAATGGTTCTCAAATGCTGAAAAAATTTACTAAGTGAATAACGAAGAATTATTGATGATTTTTACCAAGAATCCTGTCGCTGGCAAGGTGAAAACCAGGCTTGCGAAAGATCTAGGTAATGAGAAAGCTCTCGAAGTATATGAATTTCTTTTAAAACATTCTCACAGGGTCACTGCTCCTCTGGATTTGAAGAAACAGGTTTTATATTCGAATAATGTTACAGAGAACGATCTTTGGAGTGAGGGTGGTTTTATTAAAGAACTACAAGCTGAAGGGGATCTTGGGGAAAAAATGATGGCAGCTTTTAAAAATGCCTTTGCCCGGGGTTTTAAAAAGGTGATCATTATTGGCAGTGACCTTTATGATATCTCTACCGGAGAAATAGAGACCGCTTTTAGGGAACTGGAACAAAATGAGTATGTTATAGGTCCCGCAGAAGATGGCGGCTACTATTTATTAGGAATGAAATCTGTAAATGCTGCTTTATTTACTAATAAGACCTGGAGTACGCCCAGTGTTTTTACAGAAACGATAAAAGATATGCAGAGCTCAAGTATCAAAGTTCTGCCCGTAAAAAATGATATAGACACTCTGGATGACCTAAAAGCCCATCCTGTTTTTGAAAATTTTCTAAAATAATGATTGATAGAATAAGTGAATCTGCAGACTATTTAAAGTCAAAAGGTTTTGGAACTCCCGAGGTAGGCATTATTCTGGGCACTGGCCTGGGCAAGTTGATCGAGGATGTGGAAATAGAAGCAGAAGCCAGTTATAATCACATTCCATACTTTCCAACTGCTACGGTTGAATTCCATAAAGGGAAATTGATCTTCGGAAGTCTGCAGGGTAAAAAGGTAGTTATCATGCAAGGAAGATTTCACCTGTATGAAGGGTACAGCCTTTTTGATGTGACTTTCCCGGTGAGGGTAATGAAGCGGTTAGGGATGAAAAGATTATTGGTGTCCAATGCTTCAGGGGCATTGAATCTCGATTTCAAAAAAGCAGAATTAATGCTTATTGATGACCATATTAACCTCCAGGGAGGATCTCCGCTCGCCTTCCATGGTGTGGATCAGCTGGGCGAAAGATTTGTAGATATGAGCGAGCCCTATGACCGTGAGATGAACGGGATCTTTGAAGAGGCGGCCCAAAAGCTCGATATTACTCTGCACAAGGGGGTGTATGTTTCAGTATTGGGGCCTGAGCTGGAAACCCGTGCCGAGTATCGCTATTTAAAAATGATAGGTGCAGATGCAGTAGGAATGAGTACCGTGCCAGAAGTTATCGTGGCAAATCATTTGGGAATTCCGGTTTCAGCAATTTCAGTAATCACAGATCAGGGAGATCCCGATAACCTGGAGAAGGTCGATATTCAGGATATCCTGGCCAATGCCGCCAAGGCAGAGCCGAATATGGTAAAATTGTTTAAAGAATTATTAGATAAGATATAATGAGCTATTTAGAAACAACCAAAGATGTTTATCGCGAAGCGGCCCTTACCCCAGATGTGGGATTATGTTGTACCACAAATCCAATTTGGGAATTACCCGGGCTAAAGATTCCTAAGATCATGCAGGAAATGAATTACGGTTGTGGTTCTACTGTTCATGCTCGTGATCTTACCAATAATCCCAGAACCCTTTACGTGGGCGTTGGCGGTGGTATGGAACTGCTGCAATTTGCCTATTTCTCCAGGCAGAAATCGGGAGTTGTCGGGATAGACGTTGTAGATGAAATGCTGGAGGCTTCCCGGAAGAATTTTAAGGAAGCTGAAAAATTGAATCCATGGTTTAAGTCTGAATTTGTAGACCTAAAAAAGGGTGATGCTACAGAACTGCCGGTAGAGGATAATTCCATAGATGTGGCAGCTCAGAATTGTCTTTTTAATATTTTTAAAACCGAAGAGCTTACCAAAGCTTTGAAGGAAATGTACCGTGTCTTAAAGCCCCATGGCCGGCTTGTAATGAGTGATCCTACCTGTGAACAGGAAATGAACGATGAATTGAGGAATGATGAACGTCTCCGTGCTTTATGTCTCAGCGGAAGTTTAACTATACAGGATTATGTCAAAGCGTTAACAGATGTAGGTTTTGGTACGATCGAGATAAGGGCAAGAAAACCTTATCGAATTCTGGATCCTAAAAACTATCCTACAGATGAACTCATTTATATAGAATCGATAGAGGTAGCCGCCATAAAAGATCCAATGCCAGAAGATGGTCCATGTATATTTACCGGTAAAGCAGCCATTTATTATGGAGATCAGGATCATTTTGATGATGGTAAGGGACATTTCCTGGTTAAAAACCAGCCGCTGGCGGTCTGCGATAAAACTGCCGGAGCACTGGCATCCCTCGGCAGAGACGATATTTTCATTAGCGAATCTACCTGGCATTACGATGGTGGAGGCTGCTGCTAATTTTTAAAAAAGAATACCATGAAGAAGTTAATTCTAAGTTTTGTGATCCTCATCTCCGGGGCGGCCATGTTCGCCTCCTGTAATCTCATATCCAGCGCAGGATTTAACAGCAAGGGCCTGCCTACTCCAAGCGTAAATGATGAAGCCAGGAATATAGCTAAAAATGAAGCTGTTAAAGTAGATCACAGCCTCTGGAATGAATTACTTCAAAAGCATGTTCAGGAAGATGGGATGGTAGATTATAAAGGCTTTAAAAATGACCGGGAAAAGCTTAATAAATACCTGGAAATGCTTTCGAAGCAAAAACCAGATGATTCCTGGTCTGCGCAGGAACTGCTTGCCTATTATATCAATCTCTATAATGCCTATACCGTAGATCTTATTTTGCGAAATTATCCGGTGAAGAGTATTAAAGATATTAATGGTGCCTGGACCAGCGAATTTATCAATATAGGTAATATTAAAATTTCCCTTGGTGGTATAGAAAATAGTTTGCTGCGCAAGATGAATGAACCCAGAATACATTTTGCGATCAATTGTGCGTCGATATCATGTCCAAAACTTTTTAATGAAGCTTTTACTGCACCTAAGATCGAACAGCAATTGGAGACAGTT
>JBFGDP010000123.1:0-7334 GCA_041580575.1 Christiangramia sp. | reverse complement strand
CAATAGATAAGGGTATTTATAAATACAATTTAGATGGAAGCCTGCCAGATACCCCTGAATTTACTTTGGATGAGGTAGCAGTGCTTTATGGATTTGATATCAGGGAAGGCAAGATCTATGTGGCTTCGCCACGTACCGACTTTACAGGCAACGGAGATCTTTTTATCTATGACCTGAACAACGGGGATCTCCTGGATCAATTTACTGCGGGGATCAATCCAAATGGTATATATTTTAATTAGCCTGAATTTCTATTAATAAAAAACCCTCGCTTTTAGCGAGGGTTTTTTTGTCTAAATCCAGATCTGAATTATTTCTTATCTAATTCTAATCTTTTGTTAAGACCATCGTCTTCAGGTAATTTGTCGATATACATTCTTCTGAAGGTAGGGCTATCAAAACCAGATTCACTGAATTCTTCATACCATTGCTTAGAATAATCTGCAGAATGGCTGCGATTACCAAGAATCGTATTAAGGGCTTCAGCTAAAAGAGGATCTGAGTCTTCACCCAAAATTCCCATGTTCGCAATATCTTCTTCAATGAATACCTCGGGAGTAAGACCATCGAATGGTACTCCAACATCATTCGCATTTACAGATTCATAAACCAGCGGCTGTATAGCATAAGTATGATCTGGGTTTGCATCAGATCTTCCAAAATTTTCAGAATCGTAAAGGGTAACAGAAGCCTGTGATTTTCCAACAGTTTTGGTACCTACTTTAATCACCTCGATATATGGGGCAAGACCATTGGCAACCAATTCACTTGCAGATGCCGTAGAAGTTGAGACTATAGTATATAGTCTATTTAGATTAAGACTATTAATAGCTTCTCCACCTTCTAAAGTTGTAGTGAATCTATTGAATAATCTATCAGGGTTATTTTGAAGGAAATAATTCTGATACTTATCATTCCATTGCTGTTTCGCAAATATCTCGTTGGTATATTGTCCTGTGATCATACTTGCAAGCCTGGTCGCAGAACTTACTCTACCACCACCATTATACCTCAGGTCAAGGATAAGATCTGTAATATTTGCACTTTTAAATTCTGCAAAAGCAGCATTAAGTTCATCGTCAAAATCTGCGATGAAGCTGTTATACATTAAATAACCAACCTTAGCACCGTCAAGGTCTATGACTTTACTTATCAGTATAGGATTCTCAGTAAGGGTTTGAGTGGGAATAGTTACAGATTCTCCTGTTGGGGTAACTGTATTATTTTCCAGTTTTGATATTTCAAATGTGATCGAACTCGAGGCAAGAATATCCCTGTAGTTGCTAGCAGTTAATTTCTGGCCATTAAGTGTGGTAAACAAATCACCTCTTTGAATGTTCTTTCCATCGGCATTACTTCCGGGAATGATATAACGCACCACTCCAAATAAGTCGTTGCTACCCTGGAAACGATATAATTTGAATTCTACTCCCGTAGTCTCAGAAATACCGCTAAAACTATTTTCAAGTGCGATATAATCAGGTGTGATAAAACTAAAACGGTCTTCAGCAATGGTTAATCCGTCATAAAAAAGTTCTTCAGGTGTAGCCCACTTGTTCAACCATTCATCCAGGGCGCTTTGATTCGCAAAGTAACTATCGCCAAGTTCAGGGATCTGATTTTTGTAGACGTAAATTTCATTCATGCCTTTCCAAGCGAAATCTTTGATCTCAAGTTCCAGTTTTTCTTCAGCAGTGAGTGAATTTTCCGGCACCACTACTGGAGGTGCATCTACATCATCAGTAGAGCAAGAGGTGAACAGCCCTGTAGAGAGAACTGTCAATAATAAATAGTGATAAATTTTCATAATTAAATTCAGGAATTAATATTTTTCTAACAATTTTCGCTAAAAATAGTTACTTACATACAATTAAAAAATAATTTGTAACAAAACTATTCGTGATTCGTCGTAAAATTGAGAAGGCAGTTAAACCAACCATTGCTTAATGAAAGAGAATACCTTTCTTAGTATAATAGATCCTGTGAAGGATAAAATATATCGTTTGGCTTTAAGGCTACTTACTTCCAGAGAAGCAGCCGAAGATGCTACCCAGGAGGTGATTCTCAAACTTTGGAATCGTAAGGATAGAATCAAGCATTATGCCAATGTTGAAGCCTTTGCCATGACGGTCACGAAGAATTATTGTCTAGATCAACTCAAAGCAAAGCGAAATAATAACCTTCGTATAGTACATCAAAATTATGAATCACAGGGAAGTTCTCTTCAGTCTGAAATTGAAGTTAATGATGAAATGGAGTGGTTAGGCAGGATTGTTGCCGGTTTACCCGAACAGCAAAAGATGATATTTCAGCTTAGAGACATTGAGCAATACGAATATGAAGAGATTGCAGAGATCATGGAAATGAATCAAACCGCCATTAGGGTTACATTATCACGGGCGAGAAAAGCAATCAGAGAAAATTTGATTAATAAACATAATTATGGAATTAAATAATATCGAAAAGCTGTTGGAGCGCTATGAAGAAGGGGACACCTCTCTTGCAGAGGAAAACATGCTGCGCGAATACTTTTTAGAGGAAGATGTTCCAGCGCATTTAATGAGTTACCAGATGATGTTCAGGTATACTTCTCAACAACGTAAAGAAACATTCGTGGAGCAACCCCGGGTCACGACCGCAAAGAACTGGTACACCTGGGCCTCTGTTGCTGCCATCCTGGTTTTGGCTTTAGGGTTGTTTTTTCACGATCGGGACCTTAATGAGAATGACCTGGTAACCAGATCTGATGAAGAAGTGGCTCTAAAAAAAGCAAAAGAAGCCCTAACTATGGTTTCGCAGATCATGAACGAAGGAAAGTCTGATCTCATTTACCTTAAAGAATTCAATAAAACCAAGGATAAAATAATTCAAATAGATTAAAACCAGAAACCATGAATAAATTAGTTATTACCCTCCTGTTAGCCCTGGCTCCATTTTTCTTACAGTCTCAGAATTTTGATAAATATGAAGACATGAAAGATGTTGAAGCTATGGTAATGACCAGTAAAATGTTTAAAATGCTGGCAAAAGTAGATCTTAGTGATAATGATCCGGAAGCCCGCGAATACATGAAGCTTATTGAAAATCTGGATCGCATTCAGATCTATAAATCTTCCAATTCCAGAATCATGACCCAAATGGCGGCAGACGTAAAGTCTTATCTTCAAAAAGGTTCTCTAGAAGAGTTAATGCGAATCAATGATAAAGGGCAGAATATTAAATTTTATTCGCTTCCCGGGAAAAACGATAATTATGTGAAAGAATTATTTATGTACCTCGAAGGGTCTGAAGGGGATAAGCCTATGTCTATAATTCTAAGCATTACTGGTGAAATAGACCTTTCACAATTATCTAAATTGACCTCAGACTTGAAAGTTCCAGGAGCGGAAGAATTAAAGAAAGCCAATAAAAAATCCTAAAACATGAAAACAATCAAATTAGTATTCGCAGTCCTTTTTATTGCAGGAATTACTTCTTGTGAAAATGATAAATCCCTTCAGAAATATTACGTGGAGAACCAGGAAGACGCAGACTTTCTGGCGATGGATATCCCAACTAGTATGTTTATGAACAGCGAATCTCTGGAAGCGGAGGATAGATCAACCTTGGAAAGCATAAGAAAGATCAATGTTCTGGCTCTGAAAAAAGAAGAGAATCCAGAGAAATTTGAAGAGGAGAAATTAAAACTCCATAAGATCCTGCAGGATGAAAAATATCAATTGCTAATGAAATATGGAGGTTCTGGTCGTAAAGCTGCGCTATACTTTACCGGAGAAGAAAATGCCATAGATGAGATCATAGTATATGGATATGATAATGAACAGGGTCTTGGTATTGCCAGGGTATTGGGGGAGGATATGAATCCTGAAAAGATAATGGAACTTATGAAATCCTTGGATAAGGAAAATATAAATGTTGAAGGTATCCAGAGTTTAGGGAAGATATTTGGCGAAACCAATCATTCCAGGGACTCTTTAAACCTGGAAGCTGATAAAGGTGAAGAGGAGAAGTTAATCCCGGCTAAAAACAAGTCTGCTGAAGGTTAGTCTAATAATTAGTTGAAGAAAAAAGCCCCTTATCGGGGCTTTTGTTGTTTATATACCTGTGTAATTTTGAGGCGTGATCTGTCTAAGTTCCTGTTTAATTTCGTTAGAAACCTCAAGCTGATCTATGAATTTTGAAATGCTATCCTGGTTTATCCTTTCATTAGTTCGGGTAAGGCCTTTCAACGCCTCATATGGATTCTTGAAGCCTTCACGACGCAGAATGGTTTGAATCGCTTCGGCAACTACAGCCCAGTTATTTTCCAGATCTGCATTGAGTTTTTCCTCATTGAGCAGAAGCTTGTTCAATCCTTTAAGGGTAGATTTAAAGGCGATCATAGTATGACCTATAGGTACGCCAATATTTCTTAAAACCGTGCTATCTGTAAGATCTCGTTGGAGCCTGCTCACCGGTAGTTTTGCGGCTAAATGTTCAAAAAGTGCATTGGCGATCCCCAGGTTCCCTTCGCTGTTTTCAAAATCGATAGGATTTACTTTATGTGGCATGGCAGATGAGCCAATTTCCCCTTTCTTGATCTTCTGCTTAAAATAGTCCATGGAAACATAAGTCCATATATCCCGATCCAGATCCAGAAGAATATTATTTATCCTTTTGAAAGCATCAAACATAGCCGCCATATGATCATAGTGCTCTATTTGGGTGGTAGGAAAAGAATGGTGCAGGCCTAATTTATCTTCTACAAATTTATTTCCAAAATTCCTCCAGTCAATATTTGGATAGGCAACCTTATGAGCATTATAGTTACCTGTAGCACCTCCAAATTTCGCTGCATGGGGTATTTCAATAAGCAATTTCAATTGCTCTTTGATTCGTATCACAAAAACCTCGATTTCCTTTCCTAGTCGGGTTGGAGAGGCTGGCTGGCCATGAGTTCTGGCTAACAAAGGGATATCCTGCCATTCAACCACTAGTTCCTCAAGCTTCTTAACGATCGCTTTTAATTCTGGCAAATAAACCTCGTTCACAGCATCCTTAAGACTTAACGGGATCGCAGTATTATTTATATCCTGGGAGGTTAAACCAAAATGGATAAACTCCTTGGAATTTTCCATTCCTAATTTGTCGAATTCTTCCTTGAGAAAGTATTCAACGGCTTTTACGTCGTGATTTGTGACTCCCTCGATCTTCTTAATTGCCTGGGCATCCAAAGCACTAAAATTGTCGTATAAATCCCTTAATTTTTTGAAGTTCGATGTATCAACATCACTTAATTGTGGTAATCCCTGCTCATATAGCGCGATAAAGTATTCTACCTCAACAAGTATCCTGTATTTAATAAGTGCTTCTTCGCTAAAATATGCTGATAGATTTTTGGTCTTAGATCTATATCTTCCATCGATAGGGGAAACTGCAGAAAGGGATGTCATCTTTTAGATTTAAAATTTAAAGGCGTAAAGATACCGCTTCCAGTTTTACAAAAAAATTACAGCCTGAAAATCCTAAAAATCTTTAATCTATAGTTGGTTAGGCATGAATTGAAAACCTCTTAATATTACCTTTTGCAATGAAGCTCAATAACCCAGGAGTTGTTCCACGACTTCGGGAACACCTTCAACAGCGGTCTTATTAATGATCTTCAATCTTTTACTTTGCTGAATGTTTGGCTTTGGATCTATAAAATAAACCGGAGCTTGTCTTGGCGCAAATTCTATAAGGCCGGCGGCAGGATAGACCTGCATGGATGTACCAATAATGATCACAAGCTCAGAGTCAGAGATGATCTCTGCAGCTTTTTCAAACATGGGGACGGCTTCTCCAAACCACACCACATGTGGGCGAAGCTGTTTATTATACTCACAAAAATCTCCCGGTTTTATGTCATCCCTCCAGTCCAGCACCAGGTCATCGTCAAAAGTACTCCTGGCCTTTAGTAATTCGCCATGTAGATGAGTTACCTGTCTGCTTCCGGCTCGTTCATGAAGATCATCAATATTTTGCGTTATGATGTGAACATCGAATTTATCTTCCAGTCTAACCAGGGCTTTATGGGCCTCATTAGGCTTAACCTTTAGCAATTGTCTTCTTCTTTGATTGTAAAAATCCAGCACCAGTTCCATGTTATCTTTCCAGCCAGTAGGAGATGCGACCTGCATCACGTCGTGCCCTTCCCATAGACCATCCTCATCCCTGAACGTTTTAATACCACTTTCCGCACTTATTCCGGCACCAGTGAGTACAGTGACCTTTTTCATGTTAACATATTTTAACGCATAATTTAGCTTCAATTAACGACTGTTAGAATGCAAGTATGCGTAAATTAAAGGAGTTTAGAAATTAAAAGGAAAATACAGCTTTTCTTTTTAAATCGATTATTAATTAAAAATTAGTCTAATGAAAAATTTATTACGCGCGATCTTGATCGCTCTACCTTTTATTGTAATGAGTTGTAGTAGTGATGATGATGCAATGGAGCCGGTAGGCCAGGAATTTATGGGAGACACCCAAAGTTTTGATCTGTCTTCAGTAAGTGATCCTTCAATTTCGGGTACTGCGATTTTTACCGAAAATGAAGATAACAGCACCACGGTGCAAATTGAATTAAATGGAACATCTTCAGGGTCGCACCCTGCACATATACACTTTAATACTGCAGCAGAGGGAGGGGACATTGCCTTAACTTTTGAACCAGTAGATGGTACTACCGGAAAAAGTACAACGACTTTCTCTGCCCTGGATGATGGCACACCCATTACCTATGAGGAGGCCGTTAATTTCGACGGGTATATCAATGTACATTTAAGTGCAGATGATCTTGCAACTCTGGTAGCTCAGGGTGATATTGGTGAAAACGACCTTACCGGGGAGATGAAATCTTATGAGCTTTCTGAAATGGCTGTAGATGGGGTTCAAGGTACTGCCTTATTTGAGGAACGGGTTAACGGTGAAGCCCTGGCTACGTTGATGCTTGAAAATACCCCGGACGGTGGAATGCACCCTGCCCACATCCATATGAATACTGCAGTAGAAGGTGGTGGAATTGCATTTACCTTCAATGCTGTGGATGGTACGACCGGAATGAGTAAAACCAACGTAGCAGTCTTAGATAGTGGTGAAGCATTTGGATATGACGATATTCTTGAATATGATGGATATATTAATGTTCATTTGAGTGCAGATGATCTTGCTACGATCGTAGCCCAGGGAGATATTGGACAGAATGAACTTACCGGAGAATCAAAATCTTACACTCTTTCTGAAAAAGATGTAGATGGTATTATGGGAACTGCTCGATTTGAAGAACGGGTGAATGGTGAAGCCCTGGCTACATT
>JBFGDP010000122.1:0-7396 GCA_041580575.1 Christiangramia sp. | reverse complement strand
TGCAAATGTGCTTCATTTTCATCTATTCCAAAGATCTCAACCTGCTGTAGAACAGATTTTAGGTCCAGTGCAAAAGAGCCGCCTATAAGGCCTATTCCTATTACAAAAACTTTCATTTTATTATTCTTTTAAGAGCTTCATCAATCATTTCCTCATTCGCACATAGAGAAAAACGTACATAACCTTCTCCCTGGGATCCGAAGATAAAACCGGGAGCTATAAAAATATCTTTTTCATACAAAAGTTTATCAACCAGCGCGGCCGAGGTTTGTCCTTTGGGTGTTTTTGCCCAGATAAAAAGCCCGACCTGATCCTTACTTACTTCACAATTCAATGCCGAGATCAATTGGAGTACTTTCTTTTTTCTGGCGCTGTATATGCTATTCTGTTCCTCAAACCAGGAATTATTTAACTTGAGGGCTTCTACAGCACCCGCCTGAACAGGGTAAAACATACCACTATCCATATTTGATTTTACTTTTAGAACAGAGTTAATATTTTTCATACTTCCCGTGAGCATTCCCACTCTCCATCCGGCCATATTGAAACTTTTGCTCAGGGAATTCAGTTCCATTACATAGTCGCTTAATTGGCTTTTTTGAAGTATACTTTTAGGGTTGGCATTCTGAATGAAACTATAAGGATTATCATTAACCACAAGGATCTTATATTTTTCGGCGAATTCTGTTAATTCCTTAAAAAACGACTCGGGAGCGACGGCGCCGGTTGGCATATGCGGGTAATTTACCCACATAAGTTTTACCTTGCTCAAATCTTCGGCTGCCAGTTTCTTGAGATCGGGCAACCAGTTATTTGTCTCCTTGAGATCATAATTGCGTTCCCTGGCATCCAGCAATTTAGAAACCGAACTATAGGTAGGATAGCCGGGATTGGGCAGCAATACCTCATCACCAGGGTTTAAAAAGGTCATAGAAATATGCATTATACCTTCTTTGCTCCCCATCAACGGTAAAATTTCAGAATCGGGATTTAAATCCAGATCATAGAATTTTTTATAGAAGCCAGCGATACCCTGTCTCAAATCCTGAATACCCTTGTAAGGCTGGTATTGATGAGCGCCATTAGAACTAAGGGCAGTATTGAGTGCCTTCACTACCTCTGGAGGCGGAGCTAGATCGGGGCTCCCGATTCCCAAATTGATGATAGGTCTCCCATTGGCCCTAAGATCTGCCACTTCCCTTAATTTTTTGGAGAAGTAGTACTCCTGTACCGTATCTAATCTCTTCGCTGTTATCATACCAGATTATTTTTATAGACCCCTAAAACTTTCAGATCTTCAGTCATTAATTGCAGTACATCTATCGCCTTTTCAAGATCTTCTGCATTGTCGAAAATAACATCGACAAAAAACGAATACTTCCATGGTTCATCAATTACCGGAAGGGATTGGATCTTGGTCATATCCAGGTAGCAATCCCTGATGATATTAAGAAGAGATACCAGGCTGCCCCGCTCGCTTTTAAGATCAAATTTTAAAGATGCTTTGTTAAGAATTTCTCCATTTGGCTGTTGACTCTTAGTTCCCAGGATTAAAAAACGGGTTGCATTGCTTTTTATGGTGTGGATTTCATGTGCCAGGATTTCCAGCCCGTACATTCTTGCCGCAACCGGGCTTGCCACTGCGGCAACCTTCATTTTACCTTCTTCAGCGATCCTTTTTGCAGCTTCTGCCGTATCTGCATCTTCAATTAATTTAATATGAGGATGTTTTTTAAAGAACTCCTTGCATTGTAACAAAGCCATAGGATGTGAATAAACCTTCTTAATATCTGCCACATCCTGCCCTGCGATCGCCATCAAATTCATATTCACCGGTGTATAATGCTCCCCGATTATACTTAGGTTATATTCATCAATAAGAGCATAATTGGGAAGAATGGACCCGGCAATGCTATTTTCTATGGCCATCACTGCTTCACTGGTCTCATTTGCGGCCAGCTTTTGGGCAAGTTCATGAAAGGATAAATGCTCCATGACCTGGACATCCCTATGAAAATAATCCATTGCCACCAGATGATGGAAAGAACCCCTGATTCCCTGTATTCCGACTTTTTTATCCATGTATATCAATAAAAAAAGTCCCGATCTAAGATCGAGACTTTTATATAATTTTATGTTCTAATTAATCATATAGCATTCCCGATCCTATCCCTGGTATAGAAATAAAAATAATAGAATGCGTTCCAGTTAATTAATGTAGTCATTTCGAATATTTACGAATGACTAAAGTAATGCTTAAATTTTACACACAAAATTTTTTAAGCTCTTATTGTGCACTTTTCCACATTTCATAAAAAATCCCGTGCATTGATACGAAATATAATTTTAGCTGATCTTTTCCGTTGAAATTTTGAAATATTTTCAGCGGTTTCACTGATTAATTATTCCTAATTTTGAAACTGTAAGTTATGTCCATTAATGTAAATAACATATCAAAACAGTTTGGCAGTCAAAAGGCGCTGGATAAAGTTAATTTTAAAATTGACGGTGGCGAGATCGTGGGTTTCCTGGGCCCTAACGGTGCGGGTAAGTCAACTTTAATGAAGATACTTACCGGTTACCTGCAGCCAGACACGGGCACCGCAGAGATTTGTGGCCATAAACTGGAAAAGGAGATCGCTGAGATTCAACGCGAGATCGGGTACCTGCCAGAGCATAATCCTTTATATACAGAAATGTATGTGCGGGAATATTTAAGGTTTAATGCTTCTATCTATAAAATAGACCAAAAGCGTGTTGAATATGTTATTGAACTTACAGGATTAACTCCTGAAGCAAATAAGAAAATAGATCAACTTTCCAAAGGTTACCGGCAGCGAGTCGGGCTGGCCGCAGCTTTACTTCATGATCCACAGGTTTTGATCCTGGATGAACCAACTACAGGACTGGATCCAAATCAATTGGTAGAGATTAGAAATCTTATTCGCAATATCGGCAAACCACAAACAAATGGAGCTACCGGAAAAACCGTTTTTCTATCTACTCATATCATGCAGGAGGTGGAGGCAATTTGCGACAGGGTGATCATTATTAACCATGGAAAGATCGTGGCAGATAAAAAGCTGAGGGAACTACGGGATGAAAAAGAGCAGGTCATTGCGGTGGAATTTGACTATCGAATTGAGGAGATAGCATTACAAGGTCTGCCAAACCTGATTTCAGCAAAAAATGTTGGCGGCTTTCACTATGAATTAAAATTCGACACTAAGAAAGATATGCGCCCGGTCGTTTTTGATTTTGCCCATGATAACGGTCTGAAAACACTTCAGCTAAACCAGAAGACTAAAAATCTGGAAAGTCTTTTTGCTGAATTAACCGCGTCTTAAACTCATCAAAACTATAAAATACCAGAACCTCATCCTGTCCCGAAATATCTGGAGATTCTGGACCTAATGAATAGGAACTGAAATCGAAGATTCAACCTAGTTAAACAAGTTCACTTGACTTAAATATCAAATTTCAGGTAGCTCTAATATTATTCGAATATCAACCTCCCTCTAAAATGCTCTTCCACATCTACCATCGGCGGTCGGTTAACCGAAATTATATCTCCATAACTATAAATATCTCCCTTCAGACTTTGTTGGGGATTGACTATAAGTTTATTCGTTCCACGGTGAAACAGCTCATAATTTTGCACCAGAAGATCCCTGGCTTCCAATCTGCCATCTCCCGCCGCAAAGAAACCATCAAAATTCTGGACGCTTCCGCTGAGAAAAAAATGGGAGTAATTATCATTGGTGATTCTTAGGTTTTTCACCTTAAGATCAAGAATAAAGTTACCATTGGTTCGAATGTCGGGGTCTAAAGCCTGGTTTTCTGAAACCAGCCACAATTCATCAAACTCAAGTATACCCACACTTTCTAAAGGTATATTTCCGGCATGGCGTAAATAAGTTAATTCTGGTGTGGTAACGTAAATTTTAGTGATCCCATAATCCCGGAACAAGTTGCATCTATTTCCATTCTTTAAAATCAAGCGGTCCTCTATTACTTCGATGGTGATCTCATTCACCAAATTTTCACCGGTTTCAATGACTATTTTTTGTTCCGATCCCTGTTCGATAAAAAGTTTGATCTTGTCGTAGACCATAATTTCATTAAAATCGGCTACTTCGATTTCCTTTTGTACAATGGAACCGGACGTTTGAATACAGTCGTTGATTTCTTCAGAATCACATGCAGAAAAGGCAATGATAATAAGTAGTAGGATTATTTTTTTCATAATCTGTAACCAATTGAGAATTCTACCGCTTCAGCATTCGCTCCATGCGACCGCACCGTGACCGAGGCCCACCAGTCTTCTGTGATCTCCCGCTGCAAACCCATTCTATTATAGAGCTGCTCTACATAATCTGTATAAGGATAATAAGCATATAAGCCTAAATGACTAATTACAGACATTTTATTGAAGGTGAGTTTATGACCTACAAATAAGCCTATCCTTTTAGCATCTTCCTCTCCTGTGGTTCCCTTTTGAGGAAATGCAATTGACTGATAATTTATAAATTCTTCCATGGAACGGGAAAAGAATAATTCGGCACCGGCCTGTAATGTACTTTTATGATTTAAAACTTTATCTGCGTAAGCAGAAAGGGTCAAAAACGGTAATTTTGGGGATCCTACGACGCCCGTGGTATTACACCCGCTTCTCACGGCAAAATTATAATGTACCGGCTCAGTATATTTTTGTTCATCGCCTCCTGGAATATAATCAGGATGGTCTTTATGGTCCAGTAAATAATTCACGCCCACATTAAATGTAAAGGTATTGGTGCTATGGTTCGGGGAACCCGTATCTGCATTAGAGTAATGAATGATGGTTACCCCGGCATTTAACCCAAGCCCATCCACAATATTCTCCTTATGAATATTACCTACCAGGTAGGTAGAACTCAAAAACCTGGTACCATAAGCGTTGTTTATAAAATTAGTATCGGGATCATAAGGATTAGTAGCATATGCAATCCCCTGACCAATCCTGAACATTAAAAGTCTTTGTAGAAAATAAAAACTGAAATGACCATATAAAGAATAGTTCTCTCCCAGGTTAGTATTTTTCATATCCTGGTAGATGAACGAATATCCAAAATCTGGATAATTATACCTGCTCTCCCATTTTTTTAAGCCGTACGTTTTTTGATTTAAACTCAGGAAAAAACCATTTGGATGACCGGTGATCAAATGTGCGATATCAGGATTGTGTTCCAGGATAGAACCATAAAAATAATTGGCATCTAGAGAAAAATATTTCTTAGGCTTTTCTTCCTGCGCCAGGGATATAAAACTGCATAGAAAGAGCAGGAACGGGGCAATTCTTTTCATACGAAAACAAATCTAATATATTTACGAAAAAAACACCCCTTAAGTTCGATTCTTAAATTTCTAAAAAACAGCGCTGGCAATTTTCTGAATATTAGTGCTTTTCCCCATAGAATAATAATGTAATACGGGGACTCCTCCGGCAATAAGGTCCTTGCTTTGCTGTATGCACCATTCTATTCCCACCTGTCTTACCGCAGCATTATCTTTACACTTTTCAACTTCCCTGATCAAACAATCTGGCATATCCACATGAAATCTATGCGGAATAACGCTTAACTGTTTTTTGGTGGCAATTGGTTTTAAACCGGGTATGATGGGTACATCAATACCGCTTTCCCTGCATTTTTCAATGAAGTCGAAATACCTGTCGTTCTCAAAGAACATCTGGGTTACCACATATTCCGCACCGGCCTCGATCTTTTCTTTTAACCGCTGAATGTCCTTATCTATACTTGGGGCCTCCATATGCTTTTCAGGATAACCGGCAACACCCACGCAGAAATCGGTGTTATGACCTTTTTCAATAACCTCATCAAGATATTTTCCGGAATTGAGATCATAAATCTGGTCTACCAGATCTTTGGCGAAGCAATTCCCGTTCTTCTCGGGTTTAAAGTACGTCTCACTTTTTACCGCATCCCCGCGCAAGGCCATCACATTTTTAATTCCCAGGAAATCCAGGTCGATCAGGAAATTCTCGGTATCCTCCTTAGAGAATCCGCCACATAGTATATGTGGCACTGCATCAACTCCATATTTACTTTGAATTGCCGCACAAATGCCTACAGTGCCGGGACGTTTTCTCACGATCTTTTTTTCCAGTAGTCCGTTCTCCTTTTCCGAATACACGTATTCCTCCCGGTGGTAGGTCACATCAATAAACGGCGGATCAAACTCCATCAAAGGATCTATATTTTCATAGATCGAATTAATATTGTAACCCTTCAATGGCGGTAGGATCTCGAAAGAGAACAAGGTTTTCTCCTTGGCTGCTTCTAAATGTTCGGTGATTTTCATTAAAAATTTTTCTTTTATTATCTGGGCGTTGCCCTTCGGGCCGGGCTTTTCGCTGTATCTTTTACCTTCATGCTTCGACAGGCTCAGCATTGCGGTAAAAGGATGCCGCTGCAATCCCTAACGCATTTCCTTTTTTTTAACTGCTCGTCATTCTGAACTTGTTACAGAATCTCAAGAGAAACTGAAACTCCCGAAGCTTCGGGACAGCTTGACGTATTTTTTAATCAGCAATATTGGGATTAAGCCATTTTTCCGCCTTCTTATATTCTATTCCTTTTCTATCGGCAAAATCCCTTACCTGGTCTTCTTTAATTTTTCCCAGTCCAAAATATCGGGCTTCAGGATTGGAGAAATAATAACCACTTACGCTGGCTGCCGGCCACATGGCCAGACTTTCGGTTAGCTCTACCCCAATCTTTTCCTTAACCTGCAATATTTCCCAGATGGTCAGTTTCTCCAAATGATCTGGACAGGCCGGATAACCCGGTGCCGGACGAATTCCTTTATAGGCTTCCTTTATCAGCTCTTCATTACTCAGACTTTCATCGGAAGCATAACCCCAATGTTGCGTTCTCACCTCTTTATGCAGGTATTCCGCAAATGCTTCGGCCAGACGATCGGCAAGGGCTTTGATCATGATCGAATTGTAATCGTCATGTTCCTTTTCAAACTTCGCGGCCAGTTCCTGGGTTCCAAATCCCGTGGTCACACAAAAACAGCCAATATGATCCTGAATGCCACTTTCCTTGGGTGCAATAAAATCTGCCAGGGCAAAATTCGGCTGATCTCCGTGTTTCTTTAATTGCTGCCTTAGCGTTCTGAAAATTGCTGTTTTATCTTTAGAATCCCATCGATATTTCACTTTGATATCATCGTGATTGATTGTATTTGCTTCGAACAATCCAAAGATCGCTTTCGCCTTTAGTAACTTTTCATCAAGAATTCGTTGAAGCAAAACCTGGGCATCATTAAATAAACTTTGCGCTTGCTCACCAACAATCTCATCTTTTATAATATCAGGGTATCTCCCATG
>JBFGDP010000121.1:0-7400 GCA_041580575.1 Christiangramia sp. | reverse complement strand
TTGTTTAAAGAAAACTCGGTAGGAATGCTTTGATCGTAGAACCCAAAATTTACATCCTTTTGATTGGGAGAAACTTTGAAATCACTGAATTGTCCCACTGCATTTGTATTCACTCCAAATCTTACTCCCAGGTCCAGTTCATTGTTCCCTCTAAGTTCTCTGGAAGTAATGTCTATATTTCCCGAAGCCTGGTCTGCCGAATTCTCTGCGGAATAGTTTTTACTTATAGAAATATTCTGGATTACCCGGGTAGGGAATAAACCAAGATCAATGTTCTTACGCTCCACATCGTCTGATGGGATTGGCAGTCTATTCATCGTTGTGTATAAATAGCGGTCCCCAAGCCCTCTTACAAAAATATCTCCTGAGGCTTCACTGCTGGTTACTCCGGAGATCTTTGTGGTTGCTGTGGCGGCATCAGAAACTCCCAATTTGGCTAATTCCTGAGCCCCGATACTTTCCTTGATATCTACAGAGTTCTTCTGCTCTACAAGCAAGGCAACTTCAGAATCTCTGCGGGAAACCGTGGTGATTACCACTTCTTCAAGAGCAGCCGCGCTCGAGCCAAGGTCTGTATTAACTTCTGTAACTTTCCCGGCCTCCACAACCACATTGGGAACCTCCAACGTTTCATATCCAATAAAGCTGAAAACTAAGGTATAGGTTCCTGGTTCTATCTTATCTAATAGATAAAGGCCGTCATAATCTGAGGTAGTACCTTTAGTGGTTCCTTTAAGCAGTACATTGGCAAATGGCAGCGGTTCGCCGTTCATTTCCCGGTCGCTTAATTTGCCGCCTATAGACCCGGTCATATCTTTCTGGGCCTGTACTGTAATTGTTACAAATAATAATGATAAAAATACGAGTCGTTTCATTCTTCTTTTTGCTATAAAATCTCGATACAAATTAAAGGCGAAGGTGAAAGAGGAATGTTATCTTAGAATTAAAGCTTAATCAATAAAGGGTTAGTTTAATGTTACTAATACGTTAAGCCGGCTATAGTTCAAATTATTGGTTAATTTTAGGGTCTCAAAACGACATTTTATAATCATTATGAAGAAGAAAGACATTCAGATTTTACTAGTAGACGATGAACCAGATATTCTTGAAATTGTAGGATATAATCTTTCTTCTGAAGGTTACCGGGTGGTAACCGCCGGAAATGGGATAGAGGGTGTGAAACTCGCCAAAAAATATAAGCCTCATCTCATTATTCTTGATGTAATGATGCCAGAAATGGATGGTATAGAAGCCTGCGAACAGATCAGGAAGATTCCTGAACTGGAAGGTACCATCATTACTTTTTTAACTGCAAGGGGAGAAGATTACTCACAAATGGCCGGTTTTGATGCCGGGGCAGATGATTATATCACTAAACCTATTAAACCCAAAGTGCTTTTAAGTAAAGTAAAGGCTTTGTTAAGAAGATATCGGGATGATGAATCTAATACGAATGTGGTCAAACTCGATGATATTATCATTAACCGGGATGAATATAAGATCATATTAAAGGGTAAGGAAATGGTGTTACCAAGGAAAGAATTTGAATTACTTTCCTTATTAGCATCAAAACCCGGTAATGTTTTTACCAGGGAAGATATACTCGCCAAAGTATGGGGTAACGATATAGTGGTAGGAGGACGAACCATAGATGTTCATATTAGAAAACTACGTGAGAAAATAGGAGATAAAAAGATCAAGACCATTAAAGGAGTTGGTTATAAGTTTGTGGTTTAATGTCGAAAAAATTAAAACGATCATATAGATTTGCCCTTAGAACCGCTCTTTATATAAGTGTATTTCTTACGGTTCTTTTAGGTGTTTTTATTTTTCTTGATTTGAATTCTACCTGGACCTTATTGCTCGTTTTTGCCCTTTTATGTTACATATTTACTTTCATTATTATTCAATACAGGGTTGAGCGATTCATTTATAGAAGGATCAAAAAAGTCTATGATAATGTATCGCTTTTAGATTCTACCACTTTAAGTCCTAGCCAGATCACTACAGATATGTCCAGCCTTACCCGGGAGGTGAAGAAATTTGCCGAGGATAAGAAACTGGAGATCGAGACTTTAAAGGTTAGAGAGGCATATAGGAAAGAATTTATGGGGAATGTTTCTCACGAATTAAAAACTCCTTTATTTACAGTGCAGGGATATATCCTCACTTTGCTGGATGGGGCGCATAAAGATAAAGTGATCAGGAAAAAATATCTCACCAGGGCTAGTAAAGGGGTAGAGAGGCTTATCTACATTGTGAAAGACCTGGACATGATCACCAAACTGGAAGCGGGAGATCTGCATTTGCGTTATGAAACCTTTGATATTGTAGATTTGATCACTGCTTCTTTCGATCTACTGGAAATGAAAGCAGCAAAGAAATCTATCACTCTTACCTTTGATACAGATTATGATGAACCTGTATTTGTAAGGGCAGACAAGGAAAGGATCCAGCAGGTGCTTACCAACCTTATTGTTAATTCTATAAAATACGGTAAACGTGGTGGTACTACCGAAATTAGTATAGAAAATCTGATTAAAAATAAGGTGATTATTAGGGTGACCGACAATGGCGAAGGAATCGAACAGGAAAATATTCCACGTTTGTTCGAGCGATTCTACCGCGTTGATAAAAGTGGCTCCAGGAAAGAAGGTGGTTCTGGATTAGGATTGTCTATCGTCAAGCATATCCTGGAGGCACATGAAGAAAAGATCTATGTAGAAAGCGTATTTGGAGTAGGAAGCGAATTCTCATTCACCCTGGAAAAAAGTAAGTCGATCCCGGAGGACAGGGTTCTTCCCGAGATCACTTAATCCCTTATAGTTTTCTAAACCAGTAAGTTTAGAAAGTGCAAATTCATCCTGATCACAATATGGAGCGATCGCCTTTGACATTAATCTCCTGGCAAGATACTCCTGTTCCTTTTGTCCCGGAGTTGGAATAAAAAATGCCTTTTTTTCCAGCTTGCAGAGATCCATTAACGTGGTATAGCCCGATCTTGCAATAACAAATGCACTTTCATTAATGGCTTTTTCCAGGGCACTTCCGTAAGCATAATTCCATATAATGATATTAGAATTGTTGCTTTTAATCTTCTCTGAGGAAAAAACTCCACGAATTAATAGGGTTTTTGAACTAGTGTGTTCAAATTCATTTAAAAGTATAGCTTCCAGTATACTTCGCTGAGGTTCAGGCCCGCTTAAAAGGATGAGATATTCATACATAACTGGAAGATCCCTTTTTTGGAATCTGCTTAGAATACCCAGGTATTTAATATTTTTCAGGTTTCTCTTAGTATGACCTAATTTACCACTCAGGTTATTTTCGTTTTTTAAATCGGGAACCCAGCATTCATCAAATTTTGTAATATATTTTTGCTGAATATAACTGCTTAGATAAGTTGTACTTCCACTTAGCACATTTAACTGGTGAGTGATAAATACGTTTTTGCTCAGTAAATCACTTCTAACTCCCCAGCGATTATCAGATATTATTCCGGTTAGCTGATGTTTTTCAACAAGGTGTTGAGTAAGAGCATTTTCAGATTTAATAGTTTTTAAAATATGAGAGGTATTCAGTAATAATTTCCATTTGAGCAGAGAACCTTGCTTGGTATAAGTAATATTATATGGCGGAAGTTCTTCGAATAGTAAACCGGGAAATTCCTTTCTTAGAAGTTGCAATGCCTCACCGTCTGATGCAATTATAACGGTATATTCCTGTAATATTAGTTCTTTGATAATAGGAATGCACCTGGCAGCGTGACCCAGTCCCCAGTTAAGAACAGCCACCAAAATCCTCTTATTTCGCATATTACAAATATATTATACCGGCAGGTGGTTGAATTTCTTTAATTTTGCCAAAATATTAAAATTTAGTGGGAAGTAAGAACAAACTCAAGCGCTTTAAAGAAAACGAAAAATTCGATAATGTAATTCAGCCTTCCAGGGAAGAGCTTACCGATGGTTCATTTGATTTAAAAGGTAAGTGGAGTCGGGATTTTTTCAAAAATGATCACCCTATCGTTTTGGAGCTGGGCTGCGGAAAAGGAGAATATACAGTAGCGCTGGCCAGGCAAAACCCCGAGAAGAATTTTATCGGGATCGATATTAAAGGAGCCAGATTCTGGCGCGGTGCTAAAACAGCGATCGAAGAAGACCTGGAGAACGTTGCCTTTGTGCGTACGCAAATAGAACTCATAGAATATGTTTTTGCAGCGAGGGAGGTTAGTGAGATCTGGATCACTTTTCCAGACCCGCAGATCAAGTATAAACGAACCAAGCACAGGTTAACCAATACCGATTTTCTTCAGAGATATAAACATATATTGAAGGAGGACGGTTTGATGCACCTAAAAACAGACTCAGAATTCATGCATGGATATACCCTTGGTCTGTTGCACGGTGAGGGGCATGAGGTGTTATATGCTCACCACGATATATACAAGAATGAATATTCCCCGAAAGAAGTAACAGGGATACAGACATTCTATGAAAAACAGTATCTTGAAAAAGGTAAACCTATTACTTATATTCAATTCAAGATAAAATAAACAGTATTGGAAGAAACAAAACTTTTCCTGATCACATATTTCGCAGCTTTTATTGGGGTGGTACCTCCGGGACTGGTGAATATGACCGTGGCAAAAACCTGTGTGGAAAAGGGCAAAAAGAGCGGGTTGTTTGTAGCCATTGGGGCGGGGATCGTTATTTTGATTCAGGCATTTATTGCAGTGCTACTGGCAAAATATATTTTTGATCATCCTTTTGTTAGAAGGATGATCCTGCGAGGAGGCCTGGTGATTTTTTGTATCCTGGCAGTTTATTTCTTTATCAAGGCAAGACATAAAAAAGGGGTTAGTGCAAACAGGCAGAAGGCTAAAACCCAAAGCCTGTTTAAAGGAATGCTGATCTCTTCGCTAAACGTTTTTCCCATTCCATATTTTGTGGCTATTGCCGGAGCAATGGATTTAAGTGGCGGAATGGATTATGACTGGTCCCTTATAGTTTCTTTTTCTGCGGCAGCCTGTCTGGGTAGTTTTACCTCTCTCTATATCTATGTTGAGCTTTTTGATAAGATCGAAAAGAAGGCTGAATCCTTTGCTAGATATTCCAATTATTTCATGGCAGGGCTAATGATGGTGCTAATAGTAGTAGCTTTGATCAGAATTTTTAATACCTAGATGTGGGAGATAATTCAGGTTTTTTCGAGAAGGTATATGCAGTTTGCCGAAAGATCCCGGAGGGTAGAGTAACTTCTTATGGCGCTATTGCAAAATATCTTGGCGCCGCCAGGAGTGCAAGAATGGTAGGTTGGGCCATGAATTCTTCACATGACCTGGATGATATCCCGGCACACCGGGTGGTTAACCGGAATGGAGTTTTAACCGGGAAACATCATTTTGGGGGGACCAATGCCATGCAGCAATTACTGGAAGAAGAAGGGGTAAAAGTGAAGGAGCTTCAAATCGTAGAGTTCGAAAAATTTTTCTGGGATCCCATGAAAGAATTACGCTGAAAATTTTGCTTCACATTCCCTATAATTTTCTACTATCCCCCTATAAATCTAATATTGCTTAATTCTTCGTATTCTTAGCTATTCAAACTATATTTGCATTTAGAATCAGTCTATATAAGCCTAAGAATCTGATTAAAATTCATATATGAACTTAGACAGAAAAGAGATTTTAAAAGCCCTCGAAACCATAACTGTAGCAGGTGAAGGAACTAATATGGTAGAGAGTGGTGCAGTTCAAAATGTTATGACCTTTGGCGATGAGGTGGTCGTGGACCTGGTACTGAGTACGCCTGCCTTACACATCAAAAAAAGAGCAGAAGTGGATGTGATGAAAGTCATTCATGAAAAGGTCTATGAAAAAGCTAAAGTCAAAGTAAACATAAAAGTCCAGGCTCCGGAAAAGAAACCGGAGATCAAAGGAAAAGCTATTCCGGGAATAAAAAATATCGTGGCAGTCGCTTCTGGTAAGGGAGGGGTTGGAAAATCTACGGTAACGGCAAATATCGCGGTTACCCTGGCCAAAATGGGCTTTAAAGTAGGAATACTGGATGCGGATATTTATGGACCTTCGGCTCCTATTATGTTCGATGTAGAAGCTGAAAGGCCTCTATCAGTAACCGTAGATGGGAAGTCTAAAATGAAGCCGGTCGAAAATTATGGTGTGAAGATCCTTTCTATTGGGTTTTTCACTAAACCAAACCAGGCTGTAGTGTGGAGAGGACCAATGGCTGCAAAAGCTTTGAATCAAATGATCTTTGATGCTGCCTGGGGTGAGCTCGATTTTATGCTTTTAGATCTGCCTCCGGGAACAGGGGATATTCATTTATCTATCATGCAATCCTTGCCAATTACCGGTTCTGTGATCGTAAGTACCCCACAGAATGTTGCATTGGCAGATGCTAAAAAAGGTGTTGCGATGTTTCAACAGGAGAGTATTAACGTGCCGGTATTGGGAATCGTGGAGAATATGGCCTATTTTACACCAGACGAGTTGCCCGAGAATAAATATTACATTTTCGGAAAAGAGGGAGCAAAGAACTTATCTGAAGACCTTAAAGTTCCTTTCCTGGGAGAAATACCATTGGTGCAGAGCTTAAGAGAATCAGGTGATATTGGTAGACCGGCAGCATTGCAAACCGCGACTCCATTAGAAGCTGCTTTCGAAGAGATCACCAGGAATATGGTACAGGAAACCGTAAACAGAAATAAACAGTTGCCTCCAACCGAAGCCATTAAGATTACCACTATGGCAGGTTGTAGTGCTGTTAACAAGAAATAGATGACAAGCGAAGAAGTTAAAATTAATGTTGAAAAGGCATTGGCAGAGATACGTCCGTTTCTTGAAAGTGACGGGGGAAATATATCTTTGGTTTCAATAGAGGATGACCGCCTGGTAAAGGTTCAGCTGGAAGGAGCGTGCGTAGGATGTACGGTAAACCAAATGACCTTAAAGAGTGGAGTTGAAATGACTATTAAGAAATATGTGCCTCAAATAGAACAGGTGGTAAATGTTGAAAGATAGCTTTAACTGCCTTTTAATTGAATTCAAACATGATTAAAACCGATATACTTATCATTGGTGCCGGTCCTACGGGTCTTTTTGCCGTTTTCGAGGCCGGGCTACTAAAATTAAAATGTCACCTGATAGATGCACTTCCGCAACCCGGAGGGCAGTGTTCTGAAATTTATCCCAAGAAGCCTATTTATGATATTCCCGGTTTTCCGGAAGTTTTAGCGGGAGACCTGGTGGATAACCTAATGGAACAGATCAAGCCTTTCGAGCCGGGATTCACTCTTGGAGAAAGGGCTGAAACTATAGATAAGCAGGACGATGGAAGTTTTATAGTGACTACAAGCAAGGGAACCAAACATCACGCTCC
>JBFGDP010000120.1:0-7427 GCA_041580575.1 Christiangramia sp. | reverse complement strand
TCCGTTAATGGTGACGTTGACCCTGGTAGCATCGCTACCTCTTACGCGTATACCGGTATAGCCAATCCCGTTACCGGCATCTGTGGTAGTCACCACATTGGGCATATAGTTCATAAGCACGGGGATATCCTGACCCAGATTTCGGTCTTCGATTTCCTCGTTGGTCAAATTGCTGTAAGTAATTGGTGATCTATCTGTAACCCGCACAGAAGACAGGAAAACCTCATCAAGGGTTTCCTGAGCACCCCCAAGGTCCACATTCAATTCCTTATCTGAGTCCAGAACCAGCTTTTTGCTTTTTTGATTTCCAAAGGCAAAAACCAGGGTATAAGTTCCCTGATCCAGGGTTAATTGATATTCCCCGTTTTTATCTGCCAGCGTACCCTTCCCGGTACTTTTTACATAAATTGAAGCCTCCCGTAAAGGATCTCCATTCTCTGTCACCTTTCCTGAAACTGTGAATTTCTGGGCATTTACCTGTAAGGCTAAGAAGAACAGGCCTACAATAAAAAATACGTTTTTCATCCGTAATAATTTCACGAATAAAAGGGGTAATTATTCTTTATAAATGTTTTAAAAATAAAAATCCTGATTCTGCTAAATAGCAAGATCAGGAGTGCATACACAGCGCGATTTGCGCATTTCCCTTGGCAGCATTACCTGCCCAGGTTCATTGGGTATGATCTCAGCCAATTTAATGGCACCCCTTATGAGATTGTGCTGCAAAAGTAATACGCTTTTTCATAAATACAATACATTTGAAGAGATTTGAAAGAATTGGCTTAATTTTAGATAAAACCATAGTAATGTTCAGTGCCAGACGCTCCATCACCGTAAAAATCGTTACCGGATATGTAATTGTAGCCATCCTGGCGGGTCTTGCTGTTTGGTATGTATATAATCAGGTCATCGCCTACTCTGAGATCGCACAATCTAATACAGAAAACAACCAGCAACTTATCTTGGTTAGTGAAATAAGCACCAATCTTAACGAATCTGAAAATACCAGCAGAAGACTGATTCAGTCTGGAGAAGAAGAAGATCTTGAACTATATAATTCTCAGATCGACAGCATAAAAGCGAAACTTCAAAAACTTGAACAGACCTACGAAAATATAGATCTGGACAAGGAAACAGATAGTATTACCAAACTGCTGGACAAGAAAACGGAAAACCTGAAAGAATTGGTAGCCTTAAGAGATACAGACAGGAATACCAATTACTACTCAAAGGCTCTTAGAGAACTTAGAAATATCGATGCTTCTTTCAAAGACTATAATTACGAAAACAGGTTCCGGAATTTAAAACCTTACCAAAAAGATATTCTGGTAAAATGGCTCGAGTACTCCCGGGAAGATAATGCAGAAAGAATCACCACAGAAAGACTTGACTCTGTGGTAAAATCTGTAAAACGGGTTTTAACAGACCTTGAATTTGCCAACAGGCAATTCCAGAATGAAGTTATTCAGAAAGAGAACGAGCTGCTAAACAACGATTTGATCTTAAATCAGCAATTACAGAGTTTACTTGCCGGACTGGAACAAAAGGAACGAGAAAACACGGTTGAAAGGGCCGAAGTTTTCCAGAATATGCTCAACAAGACTTCTAATATCATCATTTTAGGGAGTTGCATTATTCTGTTAATAATCATCTACTTTATAATTAATATCATTGGAGACGTTACCAGAAGTCAACGCTACCGGGTAGAACTGGAAGAAGCCAAGGATTTTGCAGAATCCCTTCTTGCTAGCAGAGAACAATTCATGGCCGCGATAACGCATGATCTTCGTAGCCCGCTCACCACGGTTATGGGTTATACAGATCTAATCCAGAAAACCGAACTTAATGAAAAACAAAAGCATTATCTCACCCAGATCAAGAAATCATCAGAATTTATTTTAAGGCTGGTGAATGACCTTCTGGACCTTTCAAAGCTGGAGGCAGGAAAAATGCTCATTGAAAAGATCTCTTTTAACCCCAAAAAATTAATTTACGATACGGTAAATAACGTCATCCCGGCAGAAAAGAAAAAAGAAGTAAAGGTAATTGTAAAGGCATCAGAAGAGACCAATGTCCAGATACAAAGTGACCCCTTCAGGATTAAACAGATCCTGGCAAACTTAATTTCTAATGCCTGGAAATTTACCGAGAAAGGAGAGATCATTATTTCTGCCTCACTTCGAACTATAGATACCGAAGATCATATTCTGGAGATTTCTGTAAAAGATTCCGGGATAGGTATTTCTAAAGAGATGCAGGATTTTATTTTTGATGAGTTCTCGCAGGAAGATAGCAGTATAGAAAAGCGCTTTGGTGGATCTGGACTGGGACTAGCCATTTCCAAAAGACTTACGCAATTATTAGAGGGTGAAATCAAATTAAAAAGCACCCAGGGAGAAGGAAGTGAATTTACAATCCTCATCCCAGTAAAGAAACTTTCTGAGACCAGGGAAGAACCAGAACGTGAAATTGAAGCGTTAGATTTGATTCCGGCTGAAAAAATTGATGCAACCGGTCTTAAAGCCTTGATCATAGACGATGAACCGGGACAGCTATCCCTCACGGTAGAGGTGGCGAGATCGATGGGCTTTAGCATCGAAACAGCTTCAAATGGAAAGACAGGGTTGGAAAAACTGGGTTCTGATGATTTTGATATTGTACTCACAGATATACAGATGCCTTTTATGGATGGTTTTCAACTCATTGAATCCATACGAAATCACGAGAGTTTTAACGATATCCCGGTGATCGCTCTTTCCGGTCGTACCGATATTGAAAAAGAGGTTTATTTTAAAGCAGGTTTCGATAATAAGCTTTTAAAACCTTATAAGCCCGATGAGTTAAAACAGAGCATCGCAGAATTGCTGGACCTGGAGATTAAAGATGATTTTAAGAATGACAAATTTGAGCATACTTCACTGAAAGCTGAGCATTATGATCTTAGTGAAATCTTTGAATTCTCCGGCAGGGATGAGGATGCCATGCAAACAATTATCCAGGCTTTTGTAGATGGGGCACAACAGAGCCTGCAGGAACTAAAGCTTGCCTATAATCAAAAGGATAAGGACAAACTGGGAAAACTTGCCCACCGTATGCTACCTATGTTAAGACAGATGAAAGCAAATGAGATCATCGTGATCCTCATGAAACTGGAGTCTAGAGAAGATGTTAGTAAACCGGAATTCGAGCATTTTGAAGAAAAGATCAATAAACTAATCAGTAGCCTCGATCAAAAAATTACAGCTTAATGCCGTACTGCTTTAATTTGTTGTAAAGTGTTTTACGGTCTATCGAAAGCATTCTGGCGGCCTTACTTTTATTACCCCCCGTTTTTTCAAGAGCATCGAGAATCAATTGTTCTTCGTTCTTGTTTTTAAACAAGCCATAATCATTTTCATTATTTCGGGTAGAAGTAGCTATCTCATGCGGTAATACCTTAAGCGGAATTAGATCCTCCTGAGTTAGTAAAACCGCACGCTTCACCATATTTTTCAGCTCCCTTAAATTTCCCGGCCAGTTATAATTTTTGAAGGCATGTATAGCCTCATCAGAAAAACCTACAATATTTTTTTCAAGATCTGCATTGGCCTCATCAAGAAATTGATCGGCAAAAAGCATAAGATCTTCTTTTCTTTCACGAAGAGCAGGCACTTTAATAGAAAATTCATTTAGTCGGTGGTACAGGTCTTCCCTGAAATCACCTTCTTTAACCGCTTCAGCCAGATCTTCGTTGGTAGCTGTCACCACTCGTATGTCCACCTCGATCTCATTATTACTGCCCACAGGTTTGATTCTTCTTTCCTGCAAGGCACGTAAAAGCTGCACCTGCAATTCATAGGTGAGATTCCCTATTTCATCAAGGAAGAGGGTTCCACCGTTGGCAGCTGCAAAATGACCAGTTTTATCGTTGATAGCACCGGTAAAAGAACCTTTTAAATGTCCGAAGAACTCACTGGAAGCGATCTCTTTTGGTATTGCTCCACAATCTACAGCAATAAATGGTGCGGCATGTCTTTTACTTTGTAAATGAATACTTTTAGCAATCTGCTCCTTCCCGGTTCCACTCTCACCTGTAATGAGCACAGACATATTTGTGGGTGCCACCAGTTCTACATAATCACTAAGCCTTCTGGATGGTTCGCTAACTCCTTTTACCAGGTCCTTATTTTCAGTTAACGGGCCTTTCTTTTTCTTTACCTGTTTGGTTTTTTCTACTACCGTACTAACTTCGTTTGTATGCAGGGCATTCTCTATAGTCTGAAGAATTGATTCGGGTCTGAAAGGTTTGGAAACATAATCGAATGCTCCTTCCTTCATGGCATTTACGGCCATACTGATCTCCGCATAACTGGTCATAACGATTACCTGGGTTGCAGGATTTTCAGTCTTGACGCTTTTTAAAATCTCTAGACCATCATTATCGGGTAGTCTTACATCTGTAAGTACCAGATCGAATTTATCTGTAGAAATTTGCTTGAATGCTTCTGAAGCTGAATAAACCAGGGCAACCTTGTAATCCCGTTTTTCCAGAAAGGTTTTCAACATGGTTCCAAAGGCTACATCATCTTCAACGACCAAAACTTTAGACATACATCAATTTTAAAAAAGTTTAACAAAGGTAAGAATCTTTGTATCATTAGTTTTTAAAAGCAAATAAAAAAAGAGAGGCTGGATTACAACCTCTCTTTCCTGGCAATTTGCATTGATATTATTGCCCTGACTAATCCCCATTTAACAGATTTTCCATTTACTGGGATAAACAGGCAAAAAAGTGACCTTTTGAGTGTTAGTTTTCTGGTTGTTAGTAATCAGGATAAATCCTGAAAACAGTCACTTTTATGCAAGTTTACCGGGGTAGATTTACGTTCTACTAAACCTTGTCATTTATCTGTTGCCGCAGAGTTGGTTTCTCTGTTCCCGGACATTATTCTTCTTCCTTTTCAGTTTTATCAAGCCAGTTACCATCCTGATCTATATATACTTTTTTAAGTTCACCTTTAATATCCAGCTTGACCTTATAGACCATACCATCGTCTTTACTCTTCACCCACGCCTCTGAAACCGTCGCATCGTTATACTCTGTCATAATCGCGTCTTTTACCGTCTGCGGTAACGCCGCAACTTCTATACTGGTAAATTCATCATTTACAACTTCCACTTCCATCTCCATTTCAGACTCCATTTCCATTTCCCCTTCCTGGGCCTGCATATTTTGTGTTACAAAAAACATCGCCCCAATTGTCATAAAACTCCAAACTATCTTTTTCATACTCTTCTATTTATTGATCATTATGATCATTGATTCTGTATTATATAATAGAATAATTATGCCATTTTGATCCATTTTATGATAACCACAACAAAATCTTGGACTTATATGCGATTGAATTATTTATTTCACAAAATATTATGTAGAAAATTGCCGAATCATCAACCCATAACTGGGGAATTTGACAGCAGAAAAATCAATACAGGAAATAGAAAAAGTTACGAAAACAGAAAAGGCTCCTGAGAGGAGCCTTTTCAATCCGAAAATCTAAATTATAAAACAGAATAAATTAGTTAGTAATAATTTATTCCATTCCCAATACTAACCTACTTAACCAATTGTAAAAATCATACCATTCAGAAAAAAAGGTCATTTTTCACCTATTTATATTGAAAAACAAGGGTTTAAAAATTTTCACATTTTTTCTACGTGAAAAATTCCACAGAAATTATGTAGACCTCATCACACAAATGAGTAAAAAATCCCCAGTTTTTATTTCAGGGGATCTTTTCTATTTGCCTTTACCTCAGACTTTTTCTTTTTCGCTTTCAGTCTTTTAATTTTAGAAGCTTTAGTGGGTTTTGTTTTTTTCCTGGGTTTGGTCTTCTTAAGTGATTTCTTAAGTTCTGAAATCAAATTCTCTATAACGATCTCTTTATTGGTGTGCTGGCTCCTTGAATCCTCACAACTCAATTTTAAAAAACCTTCTTTATTAATTCTATTTTCCAGCTTTTGCTGAACCGTTGATTTCTCCTGATCAGACAAACCCTCAGAGTTTAGAACATCAAAACTTACCTCTACTTTGGTGGATGTTTTATTCGCATGCTGGCCACCCGGTCCCGAGCTTCGAACCGCTTTAAATTCCAGTTCCTTTAATATGATCTCTTCATCCATCCTATCGCGGCTGGTGAGATTCCTTCAAAAGGTCTGAGACCGTCTTTACAGGATTGAATGTTTCTACAGGCACTTCTACGAAAATTGTATTCCATTTTGCCATTCCGCCGTTCCAAAGACCGGGACGTTCCAACGCTTTCAGGGGCTTACCGTCTTTAGTCTTATCTGCAATAAAACTCATTTCCTCATCTACATAATCGTGGAGGTCATAAGATTCTCCATGGTGGTCTTTTAAGCTGCAAACAATATCCACCGGGTTAAAGTGGGTAGCCTCTTTTGCTGTCTTCGCCTGTTCCGGATTATCACTATCTATTTGTGCTCCTTCTATGATCTGCAGCGAGACCTCCCCATTCTTATCTTTTACGAGAAAAGGTCCTCCTCCCGGTTCCCCCTCATTCTTAACCATCCCGCATACCCTTATAGGTCGGTGTAAAATATCTTTAATATATTCTATGAACATGTCCTGGTTAGAGGCATTTTTTATAAAAAGTTCCTTATGAATAAAATCCTGGATCTCATCTAATTTCTTCGACGGAACATTTCCTTTATCCAGAGTTTCCAGGTAACTATTAATCTTATGCCTGATCTGGAATAATTTTCCTCCCAGCATTTTTTTGTGGTCTATCACATTTTGGAGCGCATCCTCAGTGACTACATTATCTATATTCTTGATGAAGACGATATCTGCTTCTAGCCGGTTAAGATTCTCGATAAGTGCACCATGACCTCCCGGCCGAAAGAAAAGATCTCCCTCTTCAGTTCTGAATGGTTCGTTTTCATTATCTACCGCAATGGTATCTGTTTTTGGATCCTGGTACGAATATTCGATATCGAATTTTACTCCGGTCTTTTCTTCAACCCTGGATTTAATTTCGTTCCAATCTGCTTCAAATTTTCCTTTGTCTCCTTTTGCTACAGTAAAATGAAGCCTGGCAGTATCACCCACGGCGATATATTTCGCTGCTTCCAGTAAATGTTCTTCAAACGCCGTTGCGACATGTGAATCATATCGATGAAAAGGAACCAGTCCCTTGGGCAGATCACTCAGGTATAAACCATCCTCATCTAAAATGGTCTTTACAAGTACCTTGTATTGTACATCATGAGAAAGCTCCTCGTAATCGGGATGGTTCTTTTTCGTTTTAAAAATTGCCTGCTTGTAAAATGGCAACTTTTCTATATGGTTAAAAAATCTCCTCAGGTCTGAATCCCCACTGGCATCCAGGTACTCACGTAATTCATGTTTTTCAGGATTGAATTCTGA
>JBFGDP010000119.1:0-7494 GCA_041580575.1 Christiangramia sp. | reverse complement strand
TGCCATGGAAGGAGATCCAGGTTGCCTCTGCCGACAACCTGATGAAAGTAGATCAAAATAATGCTCCCCTATCGGCTTACCTGGGCATCCTGGGAATGACCGGGCTCACAGCCTACCTGGGTCTTACCGAAATTGGAAAGCCAAAGAAAGGTGAAACCCTGCTAGTCTCAGGTGCAGCAGGAGCAGTGGGTAGTACCGTAGGCCAGATTGGAAAGATCCTGGGATTGCACGTTGTGGGAATTGCAGGCACAGATGAAAAGGTAGAAATGCTGAAAAGTGAATTCGGTTTTGATGCCGGGATCAATTACAACTCTACCGAAGATATGAACAAAGCCATAAAGGAAACCTGCCCTGACGGAGTGGATGTGTATTTTGATAATGTAGGCGGAGATATTTCAGATGCAGTACTTTTCAACATCAATAAATTTTCGAGGACAGTAGTTTGTGGGGCAATTTCTGTATATAACGAAACATCACTTCCGCAAAGTGCCAGCGTCCAGCCTTTTCTCATCAAGAAAAGTTCACTGATGCAGGGATTTGTCATCTCAGATTATTCAGATAAACATCCTCAAGGAATAAAGCAGCTAACCAAATGGCTGGAGGAAGATAAACTAACCTATACCGAAACCATTGTGGAAGGTTTTGAGAATATACCGCAGGCATTTCTTGACCTGTTCGAAGGAAAAAATAAGGGTAAAATGGTAGTAAAAATATGAAGTATGTTTTAATACTGGCTTTGAGCTTGAATAGTATGCTCAGCATGGGCCAGACAGAAAATGATGTTAATAACCTAAAAAAAGAAAAAACTATGAAAGTATTATTTGTTTTGACTTCCCATGATGAACTGGGAGACACCGGAGAAAAAACTGGATTCTGGGTAGAAGAATTTGCAAATCCTTATTACACCTTGCTCGATAAAGGTGTAGACATTACTGTAGCTACCCCAAAAGGCGGGAAGGCACCTATAGATCCTAATAGCGATACAGAGGATAATCAAACAGAAGACACCAAACGTTTTCATAATGATGAGGCAGCCCAGAAAGTGATCAACAACACCGTGAAACTGGCTGATGTAAAAGCAGAAGATTTTGACGGGGTATTTTATCCGGGAGGTCATGGCCCACTTTGGGACCTGGCTAACGACAAAACCTCAATTAATTTGATCGAGACCTTTAACCGCCAGGAAAAACCAATCGCATTTGTATGTCATGCTCCGGCAGCTCTTAAGGAGGTAAAAGGTGCCAACGGTGAACCACTGGTAAAAGGAAAAAGAGTAACCGGATTTACAAATAGTGAGGAAGAAGCTGTACAACTTACCAATGTAGTACCCTTCCTTGTGGAAGATATGCTTAAGAAAAACGGCGGCAATTATTCTAAAGTTGACGACTGGGGCGAATATGCCGTAGTAGATGGTAACTTGATCACAGGACAGAACCCGGCATCATCGGGTGTTGTTGCAGATAAGCTATATGATATGCTCAAATAGTTAGACCCTGTTTATTTAAAAGCCCGCTATAATGCGGGCTTTTTTTATTGATATTATTTCCAAATTTTTATTCCGTAATAGGATGAATTATATAAAAGCCAGGTCAACTTCTTAGCAAGTATTTAGACAGGTAATCGGTTAAAAATCTCTAATTTCGTGACCTGTAATTTTTCAGTAAATTTCTTACCATGAGTGATGACAATATAGAAGTTAAAAATGCCGGCAGTATGAATAATAATTCAGGAAACCCTGAGCTCCCCAGGCTATATTCCAAAACTCTCATTCTGGTATTTTCAGGTGTATTTTCGATCCTGTTTGGTGCTGCCCTGCTTCTTAGCAATTTGAAAAGACAGGAAGAGAAAAAGGGGATGATGCAGGTGGCGATCTTCGTTTGTATTTATGTTATCGGGATCGTTTATACCTTACAGAGCATGAAATTCGGTGCTAATTTTACCTTACCACTCAACCTTGTAGGGGCGCTATTTTTAAACGAATATTTCTGGAACAGATATATAGGTTCAAAGACTGCCTATGAAAAAAAGAGCTGGATAAAGCCCGCTCTAATCTCCCTAGGTATAAGTATACCGGCCTTTATTGCCATGATTTATCTCAACTAAAAATCTTACCGGCTTTCTTAAAGCTATGCCTGTCCCACAATTTGGGAAAGCTTTGATGACCCTCTGTAGATTTTTTATGTAATTTTAAAATATCAGCGAATCTGTTTTCTAAATTTTACCCGGATCAGGGCATATGGATATACTCTTCTACATTTTATCAGCGATCTGGATCACCGCCGGAATTCTTCCTTTTATATCCAACCAGCACTGGATGTTCAGGGTATGGGAATTTGGTCGAATACAGTTGCTGTTCTTACATAGTGTTACCTTGATTACTGGACTGATCTTTATTGATAATAAAGATGAGATCTTCTGGTTAGTTAGTATTTTTAATTTCGCGTTGATTATATACCATTCGGTAGTGTTATTCCCCTATACCACTTTGTATAAACGCAATCCCTCAGATGATATTCCCAAGCATTCAGATTCGGTTAGTATTATTTCGGCAAACGTTTACCAGTTCAATGAATCCTATCAGGAGCTTATAGACCTGGTAAAAGAAGTTAAGCCAGACATAATTTTAACCATGGAATCTAACCAGGCCTGGGATGACGCGATGAAGGTTCTGGAAAAAGATTATCCGAAATTTAAAAAGGTTCCGCTGGAAAACACCTACGGAATACACTTTTACACTTCACTTAAGGTCAGGGATCTTAAAGTGAATTATTTTGTTGCCGATGACCTTCCCAGTATAGAAGCCGAATTACTTACTCCAGATGGCACCTCCTTCCGGTTATTTGGCGTTCATCCTCCACCACCAAGTCCTACAGAGGAGGATAATAGCAAGGAACGTGATGGTGAGTTGCTATCTATAGCGAAAAAAGTAACCGAAGGTACCGGACCGGTAGTAGTGGTTGGAGATTTCAACAATGTGGCCTGGGCTAAATCTTCTATTTTATTCAGAAAGACTTCAGAGTTAATAGATCCCAGGATTGGCCGCGGGTTCGTATCTACCTTCCACGCCAAATATCGTTTGCTACGATTTCCTATAGACCTGTTCTTTCATTCTACCGATGTTTTCATAGAAGAATTTAAAACCCTCAGAAATATTAATAGCGATCACCTTCCCCTATATAGTAAGTTTTTTATCAATAAAATTGAGGATCTACAGGAGGAAGAAGTAGAGTTACTTGAGGAAGAAGAACATGAAGAGGTTGAAGAAATGATCGAAGAGGGCATCGAAGAAGAAAGCGACAGGCCTGCGGTGGCTCAGGAATAAAAAACCCGGTAATTTAAACCGGGAATCAATAATGTCTATTTTTTAACCATATTAAAGATCACTGGTCGTCCAGCTGAACTGCATCTGTATTAGCCCCCAGGTCTTCTAAAATTCCACTTATTTCTTCGGTCATTTTAGGAGGCCCGCAGACGTAAAACCGGCTTTCCAGGTTCCCGATATGATTTTTTAAAAATTCCTTATCCAGATAAGCTTTGGTAAATTCTGTATCCTCCTGGTCTGTGATCACGTAGGTCGTGTTGCCATGCAACAAAGTATCTAGTTCCTTCTTCAGGATGATATCCTTATCGGTCTTATTAGAATAGATTAGATGCAAACCATCTGTTTTTCCTTTCCTGTCCAGATCGCGCAACATGGCGATATAGGGTGTTATCCCCGCGCCTCCGGCAATAATATACCCGGGACCTTTATACTCGATGGCACCCCAGGTATCCCTGATGATTAGTTCATCCCCGGGCTTAAGTTTATCCAGCTGCTCGGTCACCCCATCGTGATCAGGATAGATCTTAATGGTAAACTCCAGGAAATCCTCTTCGTTCAAACTTGTAAAGGTAAATGGTCTTTTTTCCTCTTTCCAGCCTTCTTTATTAATGGAAACTTCGGTAGCATGCCCCGGGGTAAAACTATAGCCTTGGGGTTTCTCTACTTTAAACTGCTTCACATCATGCGTTACCTGCTCAACATTCTGAATTCTGACCTTTTCTTCCATAATTTTTATTTTGAAGTTAATTTATTTACTTCAAAAAGTGAATTCCAGAGATGCTAACCGGCTAATTTTTAACCGTTTTTATAATAATTTAAGGAAGTTTAATAGTTTACCACCACGGGTTGGTTTATTTCTTCCATGATCTCTGCAAACAACCTGATAGATTTTAGGCGATCTTCCTGATGATAAATATGGGAAGCTACAATAACTTCATCCACACCGGTTTGTTTCAGGAAATCCTCAGTTTTGGTTTTGACTTCATTAGCATCTCCCACAAAAGAATATTTCAGCATACGTTGCAAGGCAGGATTCTCCCTGATCGCTCTTAATTCCGGGGTCATATCCACGGGTTTTTGAAGATAATCCAGGTTTCCGGTCATCACTCCTAACATCATTTTGAGTGAACTCGTCGAAATCCTCTCAGCAGCTTCATGGGTATCTGCCGCTATTACATTGATACCGGCTATGGTATATGGCTTCTCCAGGTAAGCTGAAGGCTGAAATTCCCGATAATAGATCTCCATTGCTTCAAATAATTGTGCCGGAGCAAAATGACTGGCAAAAACATAGGGCAATCCCTTCTCGGCCGCCACATGAGCACTATCTGTGCTGGAACCCAATATATACATAGGAATATCCACCCCTTCAGCAACCGTTGCCCTTACTTTAGTATTTTCATTCTCATTCAGGAAATACCGCTGGATTTCGTCTATTTCATGGGGGAATTTGAAAACAGAATTCATGCGATCACTACGTATGGCATTGGCAGTAACCTGGTCGGTTCCGGGTGCTCTTCCCAATCCCATATCTATCCTGCCGGGATATAAGGAACCTAAGGTACCGAATTGCTCGGCAACAATTAACGGGGAATGATTGGGTAACATTATTCCGCCGGAACCAATTCTAATATGATTTGTTTTAGAAGCTATATGACTCATTAATACCGTGGTTGCTGAACTGGCAATACTCACCATGTTATGATGTTCAGCGAGCCAGAACCTCCTGTATCCTATAGACTCTGCCAGGCGAGCCAGTTGAACGCTATTTTTGAAAACTTCTGTATGAGGAATACCCTGTCCTACCACGGCAAGTTCGAGGACAGAATAATTTATAGATTTATTTAAAGACATATATATTAAATTAAAAACCGACATCGCTGCCGGCTGTTCTTTGGTCTTAAAATATCTGAAAGCTTACGTTTTAGCAGCAGGATCTTATCTTCATAAATAAAGCCCGGTATTAAACACCGGGCTTCGTTTCACAGTTGATTGTTCTACTTACTATTATGCAATTAGAAAAACCTTGGAGAAATATATCTGTTTAATGTATTTATAACATCGAACCTAAGCACGATCTCATGAGACCCCGAATTATAGTTTCTTAGCGCTGTAGTATCGGCATCATAAGAGTAGCCCACAAATACATTATTAAAAACCTGTAATCCTGCCAGTGCACTTACAGCGGAATTCAATCTGTAAGATGCTCCTAAAGTGAATTTATCCAGGAAGAGAAAATTGGCTGAAAGATCCAGTTGTAACGGAGCTCCATCGGTCACTTTTAAAAGGTAGGCCGGCTTAAGTTTAAGTTCGCTGCTTAGATCGAAAACATATCCTCCCATAAAATAGTTATGAAAACGTTCCTTGGCGAGATAGGTTTCCTCGCGCTCATTTCTTTCATAATGATCTGTCTCCAGAAGTTGCGGAACAGATAAACCTACATAATATTTATCGCTGTAATAATACGCCCCAACTCCCACGTTAGGTGTGAACCTGTTATCGATATTGTTCTGAAAGGTGGTATCATCATTAGACCCGGTTAACTGACTAAAATCGACATTCAGAATATTCGCACTGGCTTTGAGACCAAGAGCCAGATGAGTTTTTTCAAAATTCAGGGTATATGAAAAATCTGCATTTAGAATTGTTTCATTACTGGGTCCTATCTTGTCTGAAATTATCGAACCTCCCAGGCCAACATTCTTGCCAATTCGGTCATTGATACTAAACGAAAGCGTTTCTGGTGCACCATCGAGGCCAACCCATTGCGAACGGTATACACCGGAGATCTTCATGAAATCTTCAGATCCTACATACGCCGGATTAAAAAGAGAGGTATTGTACATATATTGCGTGTACTGGGCATCCTGTTGAGCATGCCCGGCACTTGCAATTAAAAATAGTAATATGGTAAAGTACTTTTTCATTAGTGTATATTATCTGTTTAGATATAAATAACCCGATATAGATTTCCAGTTTCCATCCTTGTACCTGAGCACATAGAAATAAGTACCGGTTGGAAGTTCTTCTCCCTGTCTTACGGTAAGTCTTCCTTCTGAGATTCCACGGAATAAATTGCTGTTGTCTCCATAGTCCTTGGCTTCATAAACCAGGACTCCCCATCTGTTATAGATCTCCAGTGTGTTCTCTTCAAATACCTCAAGTCCTTTTACCTCGAAGTAATCGTGCATGCCATCCCCGTTTGGAGAGACCTTCTGGATGACCTCCGGACCATTTTTGAAACAGTCTCTGAAGGCCTGGTTAGGATCGCAAGGATTCAGAGGATCACTGTAGCCGGTAGCAACTATAACCGTAGCCGGATCATCTTCTCCTTTAGCCTCTTCTCCATCATAAAGGCCATCGTTATCTGTATCTGGGTTATTAGGATCTGTCCCTTCTAAAGACTCTTCATAATTCGTCAAACCATCGTTATCTGGATCACAATTGTCACCGGTCTGGAATGGATCACATTCATTCAATGGATCACTAACCACTGAAGGTATAGCGTCGGTATTCGCATCATCTATGAGCAAAACTTCTTCACCATCGGTAAGACCATCATTATCTGAATCTGCATCATAAGGATCTGTCCCAAGAATCATTTCTTCATCGTTAAGCAAACCGTCATTATCCCAGTCTGAATCTTCCAGAATTATCAATGTGATCTGAGAATTTGTAATTCCGCCTTTTTCATCTGTAGTTAAGATTTCCAGAGGATATTCCCCAGGTACAAGAATTGCGGGATCACTCACGTAGAAACCACCTTCTGAATTCATCTCAATTCCTGCCGGAAGACTTCCATCAATTATTTCAGCACTGCTGATGTTCCCATCGGCATCACTTACTATAGCCATAATATCTCCTGCCTGGTAATCATCAACTTCCTTAGCATCCAACACCTCATATATAGCTTCGATATCTTCCGGCGCTGAATAATCCTTCACTCCATCACAATTTTCGTCGATATCGTTATCCGGAATTTCAGTAGCTCCAGGGTGGATCGTAGCATCGCTGTCATCACAATCGGTGTTATCGGCAACGTAACCAACAGGCTGCGTGTTGCTGGTTGTTGTGTTCGCTGGATCTCCATAAGTGTCCCCATCTGTATCTGCATACCAGGTCAACAGGTCGAATCCATCACAATCCTGGTCGATACCATCATCCGGAGTTTC
>JBFGDP010000118.1:0-7517 GCA_041580575.1 Christiangramia sp. | reverse complement strand
TAATTTAAGTGATATCATAGGTATTCGCTGGTTTCATGCGGCAGACCTTGAATTCAATGATCAATACCAGTTCTTATATATGAACATGGCCAGAATGAACCTGGACCAGCCTCTTACTGCGAGCCAGGACTCTTTGGTAAAGTTCAATAAAAATATTGCCAATGCCTATAAAGCCGGTATTGGAATTAAATATTTAGAGGAGTTTCTTGAAGATAAATCTGTAAAAAAATCGATTACAGAATTTTATAATTCATATAAATTAAAACCGGTAACAGATGAAGACTTTATCGAAATACTTCAGAAGAATGCTTCAAAAGACATTTCCTGGTTTTATGATGATTATGTGAATTCCAATCAAAAAATAGATTTTAAGATCAGTGAGGTCAGAAAAATCAATGACTCTTTAAAAGTAACCATCCAGAATCTGCGCAAGAATGATTTTCCTGTGAGCTTATATGGGCTGAATGATGGAAAAACGGTGTATAAAACCTGGGTCGAAAATGTTAAGGATACGCTTACAGTGACCATTCCAAAGGACAGTATTCAGCGCCTTGCTTTAAATTATGAACAGGAAATTCCAGAATTTAATCAGCGTAATAATTATAAAGGTGTTACCAAACTATTGGATAAGCCTATACAATTCAGGTTATTCCAGGATGTAGAAGATCCAAGGTATAACCAGGTTTTCTTTATGCCTGAATTTGACTATAATTTATATGATGGTGTATCTATAGGACCCAAACTGTATAATAAAACGATACTGAGCAAAACCTTTAATTTTGCCCTATCCCCTAAATTCGGTTTTACCAGTAATACCTTGGTTGGTTCTGCCTCTATATATAATGAACACCAATTCGAAAACGAAGAACTCTATAGCATCTTCTATGGAGTTTCGGGAACTCGTTTCTCTTATGGATATGGACTGTTTTATGAAAAATTTAGTCCGTTCCTGGCCTTTTCATTTAGGAATTCATATTTAAGAAGTAATGAAAGGCAAAGGCTGATTATTAGGAACATCAATGTGCGCCGGGATCAAAACCCGGTGGAACCCCTACTCCAGCCTGACTATAATGTGTTGGACGTAAAATACATTTACAGCAACCCGAACTTCTTAAAACATTTAACCGCTTCCTTTGATTACCAGTTGTCAGATAAATTCAGTAAGGTTTCACTTACTGCCGAATACCGAAAATTATACACTAACAACAGGCAGATCAACTTAAGGTTCTTTTCAGGAACATTTTTGTATAATGATGCACGATCTAATGACTATTTTAGTTTCGCTCTGGACAGACCAACAGATTACCTCTTTGATTACAATTACTACGGTCGTAGCCAGGGCAGCGGACTGTTCAGTCAACAAATCATCGTAGCCGAAGGAGGTTTTAAATCCCAACTACAGCCCGAATTTGCAAATCAATGGTTAACGACTATAAATGCAAGTACCAATATCTGGAACTGGATCTATGCCTATGGGGATGTGGGGATTGTAAAGAATAAAGGTGAAAGTGGTGAAATCTTATTTGATTCCGGGATACGGATAAGCCTGGTGCAGGATTATTTCGAGCTGTTTTTCCCCGTTTATTCCAGCTTAGGATGGGAATTGGGCGCCCCGGATTATGACCAGCGAATAAGATTTATTGTCGCTTTAGATATAAATACCCTGATTAGATTATTCACCAGGCGCTGGTATTAAGACTAAAAATGTTTTATTGAATTATCCGGGCCGTAATTTCGGAATTAGCAATAAACCCGTAATACTAAAGGGTTAATTTTCAATATATATACCATATCAAGGATAATTTTGCATTATTATCAATTTTAGCTAAAAAATTTGAATTGTATTTAATAATACTTTTCGTTACATTTGTTAGCATCCAAAAATTTGTACATGCATAGCGAAACACAGACAGAAAATTCAATTTCTTTTGATGAATTCAAGTCTCAGGTACTTGAAGATTATAGAACTGCAGTAACCAGCAGGGAGTGCAGTCTTTTAGGACGCAGGGAGGTTCTAACCGGGAAAGCGAAATTTGGAATCTTTGGGGATGGGAAAGAAGTCCCTCAGCTGGCTATGGCCAAGGCTTTTAAAAAAGGAGATTGGAGATCTGGTTATTATCGTGACCAGACCTTTATGATGGCGATAAATGAATTAACGCCAGAACAGTTTTTTGCCGGATTGTATGCTGACACAAATCTGGAAAATGAACCAATGTCTGCGGGACGCCAGATGGGTGGGCACTTTATGACTCATAGCCTGGATGAGAACGGAGAGTGGAAAAATCTTATGCAGCAAAAGAACTCCAGTTCAGATATTTCTCCCACAGCCGGCCAAATGCCTCGCTTACTGGGACTGGCTCAAGCTAGCAAGATCTTTAGAAATGTTGACGGCATAGACGCTGAGAAATTTTCAGATAAAGGAAATGAGATTGCATGGGGTACTATTGGAAATGCCAGTACCAGTGAAGGTCATTTCTGGGAAACAATCAATGCGGCCGGTGTACTGCAGGTTCCTATGGTTATTAATGTCTGGGATGACGAATACGGCATCTCGGTACATGCAAGACATCAAACTACAAAAGAGAATATATCTGAGATCCTGAAAGGATTTCAAAGAGACGAAGAGAACGAGGGATATGAGATCATGGTCGTGGAAGGATGGAACTATCCTAAGTTGGTAGATGTCTATGAAAAGGCATCTGCGATCGCACGAAAAGAGCATCGCCCGGTGCTTATTCATGTAAATGAGCTTACCCAACCGCAGGGACATTCAACCTCTGGATCTCACGAAAGATATAAGTCTGAAGAAAGGTTAAAGTGGGAGAAAGAGTATGATTGTAACCTGAAGTTCAGGGAATGGATGATCGAAAATGATTTTGCTACAGCCGACCAGCTCGATGAACTTGAAAAGGAGATCAAAAAAGAAGTTAGAACCGCCAAGCATAATGCATGGACCTCATATTTAAAGCCAACCCTGGCTAAGAAAAAAGAACTTATCTCTATTCTGGAAAATGCTGCGGCTTCCAGTCCGAATGCAAACTTTATCAATTCTGTTAAGAACGATATTGCAGGAATTAAGGAACCTTTGAAAAAAGATCTTGTATCGGCAGGACGAAAATGCCTGAGGTATTTGATTGGAGCAAATTCTACAGAGAAGGAAGCATTACTCAACTGGCTAGATAAATTTTCTGAGCAGGCTCATGAAGATTATGCTGCCTACCTGTATAAAGAAGAAGATTTTAAATTAAATGTCGCTCCTAACTATGATGAGGAAGCTGAAGAAGTTGATGCGAGAATTGTTCTGAGAGATAATTTTGATGCTATTTTTAATAGTAGACCTGAAACTTTAATTTTTGGCGAAGACGCAGGAGAAATAGGTGATGTAAATCAGGGACTGGAAGGACTACAGAAAAAATACGGAGAGTACCGGATCTCGGATACCGGGATTAGGGAAGCCACTATTCTGGGGCAGGGAATTGGAATGGCCATGAGAGGCTTGAGACCTATTGCCGAAATACAATATTTAGACTATGTAATGTACTGTCTGCAGGGAATGAGTGACGATCTTGCTACCGTGCATTATCGCACCAAAGGACGTCAAAAAGCCCCTCTAATTGTTAGAACAAGAGGACATAGACTGGAAGGAATCTGGCATAGTGGATCTCAAATGGGCGGTCTTTTAAATCTCCTACGAGGAATGTACATTCTGGTGCCTCGAAATATGACCAAGGCAGCTGGTTTTTATAATACACTTTTAGACCTGGATACCCCGGCATTGGTAATAGAATGCTTGAACGGTTACCGTTTGAAAGAAAAATTACCTGTTAACCTTGGGGAATTTAAAACTCCAATTGGTGTTACCGAAACTGTTCGGGAAGGAAAAGATATGACGGTGGTTTCTTATGGCTCAACGTTGAGGATTGTAGAAGAGGTTGCCAAAGAGCTGCAGGAAGTAGATATAGATATAGAGGTGATCGATGTACAATCATTACTCCCTTTTGACGTAGATCATGATATTGTGAAAAGTGTGGAGAAGACCAACAGGCTGTTGGTGATAGATGAAGATGTTCCCGGAGGCGCTTCAGCTTTTATTCTGCAAAAGGTACTAGACGAACAGAATGCATACAGGTACCTGGATAGTAAACCTCAAACCCTGACAGCAAAGGAACACAGACCGGCTTATGGAACAGACGGGGATTATTTCTCGAAACCATCTGCTGAAGATATTTATGAGAAAATCTACTCCATCATGCATGAATCAAATCCCGGGAAATATCCTAAATTAAGATAAAAGACAATTTATATAATTAAAAAAGCCATGAACGATTTCATGGCTTTTTTTAATGAGATTTTTTTGTTGACTACGGAATCCATTTCTTTTCAAAATTAGGCTTACGCTTTTCAAGGAATGCGTCCCTGCCCTCTTTAGCCTCATCGGTCATATAGGCCAGTCGCGTAACTTCTCCGGCGAATACCTGCTGCCCTACCATACCATCATCTGTGAGGTTCATGGCAAATTTTAACATCTTAATAGAGGTAGGTGATTTTGCCAGGATCTCCTGGGCCCATTCATAAGCCGTATCCTCAAGTTTATCATGCGGTATGACCGCATTTACCATTCCCATTTCGTATGCTTCCTGGGCAGAATAATTACGCCCTAAAAAGAAAATCTCACGTGCCTTTTTCTGCCCTACCATTTTCGCCAGGTAAGCAGATCCATATCCTGCATCAAAACTGGTTACATCTGCATCGGTTTGCTTAAAGATCGCATGCTCTTTACTCGCTAAAGTAAGATCACAAACAACATGCAGACTATGTCCTCCACCAACGGCCCAACCGGGAACAACGCAGATCACCGCTTTAGGCATAAATCGAATCAATCGTTGAACTTCCAGAATGTTCAGACGGTGGTAACCATCTTCACCAACGTAACCCTGGTGTCCTCTTGCCTTCTGATCTCCACCGCTGCAAAATGCCCATTTTCCATCCTTAGCTGAAGGCCCTTCGGCAGATAAGAGCACAACCCCAATTGAAGTATCCTCATGGGCATCATGAAATGCATCAAGCAGCTCAGAGGTAGTTTTGGGTCTGAATGCGTTACGCACGTCAGGACGGTTAAAGGCAATTCGTGCCACCCCGTTATATTTCTTATAGGTAATATCCTCATATTCCTTTACTATTTTCCAGTCGATTTTAGACATGATATAATTTTTGTGTTAAAAATAGTGCTTTACAATGATTTCAGAAAGCTGAATAAAAAAAGCCTGCAAAAATGCAGGCTTACTATTTATAATAAAATGAAACTTAGTTCATATATTTTGCCATAAGCGGCTGTAATTCCATTCCCCAGGCCTGGCCAATTTCCATACCTTTCTTTGTAAGCTCGGGTGTAATATCTACCATTTTCTTACCTACAGGAGTGGCATAAAACGCAAGGATCTTATCCAGTTCAGCCTCTGTAAAACTTTCAGTATATATAGCCGCCATTTTTGAATACAATCCCTGTGTACTTTGAGCGAGTTCTTTTTTAAACGCCTCTCGATTATTTTCCGGAATCATCTCTACGATTGGTTCAGTCATTATTTCGAATTGCTGGCCGGCAGTTAATTTAATAAGCTTTACCGCTTTAGCCTCGATAGTCGTCGCTTCCTGGGCGAAGGAGGTAAAACCTATCGCAATTAGGCCCAATGTAAATACTAGTTTTTTCATATTTTAATAAATGTGTAATTTTGAAAGCGAAAATACAGGTTTCCCGATATTGATAGTGATTTAATAGATCTTTTTTGAAGTTCTGCTCTATATATACTAGGGAAATAGATAGGTTTGCATTGTTTTTGATGTAACCTTCAATAAAGATATAATGAAGCTTAAATTACTGGCCATATTATTTTTCACGGGATTTCTTGGGCAAGCCCAGGAATACTGGGATCGTAAAGATTTCGAGATCAGTAATCGGGGGATTGATAACACCTGGAGGGAATTTAGTTTTAACTGGCAGCAACAATCCAATTTTAATTTACCCGATGGCTCTTTTCTTCATTTAAGAAATGAGTTTCAGAAAGAGGAAATAGATATGCTGGCTGTTATTGATAAAACAAACAGGAATCGAGTACAGCAAAAAGTGAACCTGGGTTCTCCTCTTCCTCAGCAAAAGCCTAAAGAGAAAAAATTATTCGAATTATCTGGTGATATTAAAGTAAGAGATCAAAATGATTCTTTCCTGAACCCATTTTATCCCAGCCCTTTTATGAGTAATTTTAATCAACGCCAATTCAGACCATACAATACCCGTTTATATTCTCCTTACAGATATAGTTACTGATCTTTTAATTGAATTCCGTCCTCCCTGATTTCAATTAATCTTTGTTTGTAAAGATTTCCCACTGCTTTTTTAAAGCTCTTTTTACTCATCTGCAGCCGGTTTTTTATATCTTCCGGATCAGATTTATCTGAAATATCCATAAATCCTCCAGCCAATTTTAATTTATCCAGGATCTTTTGAGCATTAGGCTCTATCCCTCTATATCCGGGCCGCTGGAGCATAATATCCAGTTTATTATCCTTCCTTATTCTCTTAATAAAACCACGAACGGAGTCGCCAATCTTTAAAGGCTTAAAAACTTCATCATGATATATTAAACCAAGGTGCAGCTGGTTCACGATCACATTATACCCTAGATCTGTTTCATTACTTACCAGAAGATCTACTTCTTCGTTAGGTTTAACCGTAAGTTCATCATTATCCAGGAAGGCATGAACTTTTGAAGAAGCTGCAAGTCTGCCTGTTTCAAGGTCCAGGTAACAAAATACCAGGTAATCATTTCCCGGTTGCATAGGAATTACCTGTTCTTTGAAAGGAACAAAGAGGTGTTTTTCCAGTCCCCAATCTAAAAAGGCTCCAAATTTATTCACCTCAACACAGGTAAGTTTACCAAACTGGTCAAGTTTAATTTTCGGCTTTAGTATAGTTGCCACAGGCCTTTCCTCATGATCAAGATAAACAAATACCTCGATCTTATCATAAACCATCCACGTTTCGGGTACATATTTATTAGGTAGCAGCACCTCATCTCCTTCTTCATTTTCAAGGTAAATTCCGTGATCAGATTCTCTGATGATTATTAAATTGTGATACTCTCCTAACTGAATCATATATTAAAACTTTAGCGTACAAAGATACTCTTAATCATAAATAAAAAAATCCGTTTCAAGGATTATCCCTAAAACGGACCATATTATCGAAAACAGCTTTATTTATAGATACTCTCCTTTTTAAAATGTCTGGTTAATAAGTAATAGATCACCACTCTGTATTTATTTCGGTTGGACTTTCCATATTTTTCCAGCACCTGGTTCACGGCTTCATCTACCTTTGACTCATCCTTGATCCCCAACTTCTTCATTACAAAGTTCTTTTTTACGGTTTCTACCTCAGATTTGCTGGATGAGGAAACCGTTTCTGCATCGGCATTATAAATGCTGGGCCCCATAGATTCTGTGATCTTTCTTAGCAGGTC
>JBFGDP010000117.1:0-7588 GCA_041580575.1 Christiangramia sp. | reverse complement strand
CGCCATGCTTGCCAGCGAATATGGTATCAAAAATTTAAAGCGTATCATTCCTAACCTAATAGAATGGACCGCCGAAGATGGTAAGAATTATAAAGACCTGGAAGATCTTTACTCCCAGGTATTATCCCAGTACAACAGGTATATGGGGCACGTTACTGCAAATATCGGGGGAGTATATGAATATACTAAAACTTACGACCAGGAAGGTGCAGTATATACCCATGTAGATAAAAAAACTCAGCAGAGAGCGATGAAGTTTTTGAATAAGCAACTTTTTGACACACCGGAATGGATGATTAATCAGGAGATCTTTAATAAGATAGAGTTTGATGGTAATGTTGAGCGAATTAGAAGCATGCAGCAACGTACCCTGAACAATATTCTTGATTTTGGAAGGATGGCCAGGTTGATGGAAAATGAAGAGGTTAACGGTAGAGATGCTTATTCATTGCTGGACATGATGACCGAGTTGAGAAAAGGTATCTGGAGTGAGATATATTCAGGGAAGAGTATAGATCGTTACCGCCGAAACCTTCAACGCGCATATGTTGAAAGAATGGAGCATCTTATGAACGAGGAGCAGGATGAAATTCCGGCGAGATGGAGAAACTGGATCAACCGAAGTGATGTGAATGTATCCCAAAGTGATATTAGACCTGTGGTTAGAGGTGAATTAAATACTTTAGAGAGACAGATAAGAAACTCTTTGAACAGATCTGGTGATACCTTGACCCGTTATCATTTGCAGGATATTCTCAAGAGAATTGACCTAATACTTAATCCAATCAACTAAGAAGTAATCAACTATAAATCAAGAGCTACCGTAGAATCTGCGGTAGCTTTTTTTTTGTTAAAGCTTACCTTATTCCTACCAACTTGGCGTAAATTTAATAGGTATAACCAATAATGTTCAACAATGAAAAGAATAAATTTATTCCTGGTTTTTATCTCTTTTTCCCTGGGCAGTTATGCTCAGGTAGATAAGGAAGATATGATGGAGGCACGCCATGAAACCCACAACATGCGGCATAGTGATGATCACGAAGCTCGGGCCATGATATATGCAGATAAAGTGGCCACTCGCCTAAGTTTGACCCTCGAGCAAAAAGAGAAGATAAGAGAAGCAAAGTTGAAAAAACTGGAAGATCAAAAAGACCTGATGGCGAGCATGCTGAATGAAAAGAAAACCATGGCCGGTGAAAAGTCTGAAATGCACGAAGAAAAGAAACAGTTACAGAGTGAATTCAAGAAGGAAATGAAAGAGATCCTAACCGAAGCTCAATACTCTAAATGGAAGAATATGCACGAGAGAGAAATGAAAATGAACGAGAAAGCATATAAGATGAAAAAAGATAAGGAAAGCAAAAAGATGGAACAGTAAAATGCGAAAGCATAAATAAGAAAGAGGACCCTTCGGCCCTCTTTTTTTATTATAATTCCTATAAATTCCGTCAACAGCTATTGCTGATATTAAGCGATTAATTTTGCATTTTTCAACCTCAACGCATTTCCAATTACCGAAACCGAACTAAAACTCATAGCCAGAGCGGCGATCATTGGTGACAACAAAATCCCGAATACCGGATATAAAACCCCGGCTGCAATGGGAACTCCCACGGTATTATAGATTAACGCAAAGAAAAGATTCTGCTTAATGTTTTGCATCACCTTTTCGCTTAGCTTTTTGGCCTTCAAGACTCCTTTTAGATCTCCTTTCACCAGGGTGATCTCTGCACTTTCTATGGCGACATCTGTTCCGGTCCCCATGGCTATTCCTATATCTGACTGGGCCAGGGCGGGAGCATCATTGATCCCGTCTCCAGCCATGGCTACTTTTCTCCCTTCCTGTTGCAGTCTCTTTACCTCATCCATTTTATCTTGCGGCAACATACCCGCTTTATAATCGGCCAGGTTTAATTCCTTAGCTACTGCGCTCGCTGTTTTCTCATTATCGCCGGTAAGCATGATGACCTTGACACCCGCTTTGCGAAGTTCATTGAGCGCCTCTCGGCTGGTTCCCTTTATTCTATCTGAAATAGTAACATACCCAATTACAACCGAATCTACGGCCAGATAAGAAACCGTTTTGCCTTTTTCCTGCTCCCTTACTACACTTTGCTTTATCTCTTCAGAAATTTCTGCTTTTTCATGCCTCATTAACTGTTCATTTCCCAAAGCCAACTGCTGCCCTTCCAGAACTGCCTTCACTCCTTTTCCAGTAATCGCATTGAATTTTGACGACTCGCCGTAAGAAATATTATTTTCCCTGGCATATTTCAAAGTAGCCGTTGCCAGAGGATGCTCACTTTGCGCATTTACAGATGCAATTAAGCGCGCTACTTGTTCTTCAGCATATTCCGTGGAAACAGTTACTACTTTTTCAACAGACGGTTTTCCTTCGGTGATCGTACCCGTCTTATCAATGATCAAGGTATCTATGGCATTCATTTCTTCCAGCGCCCTCGCATTCTTGATTAGAACTCCATTTTGGGCACCTTTTCCTACTCCTACCATAACAGACATGGGCGTGGCGAGCCCCAGCGCACAGGGACAGGCGATGATAAGTACCGCGATCGCATTTACAAGTGCGTAAACATAGGTTGGTTCAGGGCCATAAACTGCCCATACGATAAAAGTAATGATCGAAATAATAACTACCACGGGTACAAAATAAGCAGAGATCCTGTCTGCTAATTTTTGAATAAGTGCCTGGGATCTGCTGGCATCATTTACCATTTTAATGATCTGCGCCAGGAGTGTCTCATCTCCTACTTTCTCGGCGATCATAGTAAAACTCTGCGTCCCGTTAATAGTCCCGGAGCTTACCAGATCACCTTCGGTCTTGTCTACCGGGATGGGTTCGCCGGTGATCATTGCCTCATCGATACTACTTGCGCCCTTTCTTATAATTCCGTCAACCGCTATCTTCTCCCCCGGTTTTACCCGTAGGATATCGCCTTTCTCAATCTTATCCACGGCAATAGTTTCTTCGATCCCATTGCGTAGCCTTGTCGCCGTATTGGGGGCAAGCTTCAGCAATTCTTTAATGGCAGAATTTGTACGACTGTGGGCTCTTGCCTCCAGAACCTGCCCAAGCAACACCAGGGTTAATATCACTGTCGCCGCTTCAAAATAGACATGCACTGTGCCCATATGGGATTTGAACTGATCTGGAAAGAAATCTGGAAATAAGAGTCCGAATACACTAAAGATCCAGGCTACCCCGGCGCCTATCCCTATTAAGGTAAACATATTGAGATTCCATGTTTTTACAGATCTCCATGCTCTCTCGAAGAACATCCAGGTGGCATAGAAAACCACAGGAAGGGAAAGCCCGAACTGCACCCAGTTCCAGATCTTCATATCTGCAAGTTCATATAGCGGGTTGCCCGGGATCATTTCAGACATCGCTATGAGAAAGATAGGTACGGTAAATGCAACGGCCATCCAGAACTTTCGCAATAATTTTTTATATCCTTTTTCCTCTGCAGAGGCTTCCGGCTCCATGGGTACCAGATCCATTCCGCAGATAGGACAGTCTCCGGGCTCATCTTTTATGACCTCAGCGTGCATGGGGCAGGTATATCTTACTGCAGTAGCGGCCCGCACCTCTTCTACCAGGTCCATCCCACAAACAGGACAATCTCCGGGTTTTTTATATGTCTTATCCCCTTCACAATGCATAGGGCAATACCAGGTCCCGGTACCTTCCCCCTCTGGCTCCACTTTTTTTTCAGAATGTTTATGTCCTTCTCCTGGCAGGTAGATCTGGTAATTGCCTTCCAGCTGCTCAAATTTCTTCTGAAAGGTCCTAATATCTATATGCTCAATCATACTAACTTTGGCGGTTCCTTCTTGCAGATTCACCTTTGCTTCTTTCACGCCCTCTATTTCCTGAAGTGTCTGTTCAATTTTCGACTGACAACCACTACAGGTCATTCCCTTAATTTCGTAATCGTGAACCATTAACTTCCCTGTGGTTATCCGTTCATGAATCTGATAATCCCCGCCAGCCTGTTTCAGGGCCTTCTGAAATTTTTCAATTCTTATGGGCTTTGCGGTTTGCACTACTGCTTCTGCCTTTTCCAGATCCACCCTGGCATGAGTTACACCGTCAACTTCGCTTAAAGTTTTTTCTACATGGGAGCGGCAACCATTGCAGGTCATTCCGGTAATTTTATAAGTATGTTGGCTTGAAGCATTTTCCTCTGCTTCCCTATTTTGATCAGGCAATTTGATACCATAATTGCCTCCAGCCTGGTTAAGAGCTTCCTTAAACCTTCCGATCCCGATATGCTCCTTCATACTTATTTCAGCAACAGATCTTTCAAGATCTACACTCACATTGGTAACACCGTCAACCTCGTTTAATGTTTTTTCAACATGCGTACGACAGCCGTTGCAGGTCATCCCGGTAATTTTATAAGAATGTTTCATTGTGATTTGATCTTTTGCCATTTATAAAAAGTCTGAGTTGTATGAGTGTAAAATTAAGGCAGGAGAATCAGGGAGATTTCCATTTTTCTGGAATAATATTTCAATCTTTAGTAAAAAAAGAACTGCCTGAATTTCTTAAAGATCTTCAGGCAGTGTTATTTTGATTAAGCGAGGTAAGCTTCACAGGCACTTACACAGTCCCGACAAGCCTGGGCACAGTCTTTACAATGCTGGGCTTCATGTTTACCACACTCGTCTGCACAGGCCTGGCAAACTTTTTTGCAATATTCCACCAGACCTTCAACATCATCATATTTTGTAGCCAGAACCTGACTAAGTGTGGAGCAAACTTCAGCACAAACCCGGTCTGTCCTTATGCAATCTACCATCATCTTTACATCATCTTCATCTAAACAGGCATCTGCACAATAATTACAATGGTTTATACAATTCCCGAGTGCACTAATTAATTTTTGATTTCTCATAACTTGTTGATTTTTTATTGGTTATATTCAAATTTAGCAATGAGAACCGAAGAAAATTTTAAAATTTTGCTAAGTTCTCATGCTTTTAAATGTTTTTAACTTACTGAATCAATTATTAAGAATTCTTTTCATCTAACTGTTCCCAGGTCCAACCATCCTGATACAATAGCGTTTTAAAAAATCGACGATCTTTCTCTGTAGCCTCGGGTAGATCGTGTTTAGCAGCAGAATATTCTATCATCCGTTTTTCAATTAAATTTCCAATATTCATCGCAGGAGGAATATCTTTCATTAAACTGATATGCGTGACTTCAGAAATGACCTCAAAGTAGTTTTCAAACGCTATGAACAAAGGTTTAAGATCCTGCTCCAAAGGCCTGTTTTCTTCCTTTACTTTATGCGCAAGTATAATCAGCGCTTCATATAAACGCGTCAACTGAAGAATTATATTATTTTTTTGCTTACTGTTATGGAAATAGTGGATAACTGGATAAGCTCTATGCTGCTGACTATATTTTATGATTGAATCTGATATCTCATCAACTTTCTCTGTAAAACGGCTATAGTCGCTGCCATCCCATGAATTTAAAACTATCTCCTGAGGACTGCTGCCCAGGGTGCTAAGACTAATGCCAAGCTTACGTTGTTCTATAATCGCTGAAAGTACAGGGACAAAATAAGTAACAGACATAGTGAGTAGGATAAGTCCCGTGAAAGAAAAAATAGTAGTTACAATTCTCCAAGCATCACTCGAGGCAATAAAATCACCAATTCCAAGCGTAGAAAGGGTATAACCACTATAATATACAATCTCCCAGAAATCTGCCGGTAGTTTAGTCGTACTATTAATTATAGAACCCGTATTACCATATAAAAGTAGTATCAAACTGCTCCATAGAAGAAAAACCCATATTAGTACAATAGAAACCAATAATATATAGCCGGCGTGACTTAGAAGTTTTGATTTTCCATTACGGCCAGATAGAGTGAGAAGCATTTTCCACAAATAATGGGAGAACCTACTGGTTAACCAACCTCCTCCCTGCATGGAAAGCGTTGTTTGTAAAATATCAATTACGATCCCGATATAAATAATGATGCCTATAACAGATAACAGGTCTAATTCCATATTAAAGTCTACTTATTCTGGTTCGAAAATTCTACATATTAGAATTTACACAGAATAATCTGAGGGGACCTTTAATAAATTGCTAAAACTTATAATTATTGGGAGTACCTAAACAGAATCGAGGTTTTTTCTGTCTTTAATGTGAAAGTTTTTATAATCTGAAGGGGTAAAGCCTGTGGCTTTTTTAAAAGAGGTAGACAGGTATGCGGGAGTAGAAAACCCGAGCTCATCGGCAATCATTGCAATGGTATTCTCATCCTGTTGCAACATTTCTTTTACCCGTTCTATACGAATGCCATTATAGAACTTCTGAATACTCTGGCCTTCGCTTTCTGTAAAAAGATGGGAAAGATGACTATAATCGTAATTGAGGCCTTTACTTAAAACGGAAGATAGTTTTTGATTAGTAGGGTTTGCAGAATATACCTCATCTATAATAAGGGACTTAATAGAATTTACGATCCTGTCGCTCCTTTCCTGAATAATTTCAAAACCCACTTTTCCAAATTCATTCTGCAACAGCTGGTTTTCTTGTAAGGTAAGCTCTCTCTCCAGAATTGCCTCCCCAAGATTAACTTCAGAATATGGAACATCAAGACCCTCCAGGATTTTCTTAATAGTCATTATGCACCTTTGGCAAACAACATTCTTGATATGTAATTTAACTTCCTGCAATATTCTTTAAATCTATTATAAAAAATAAAAGGCTGAAGATAACTTCAGCCTTTTATGATTTTTATTACATGATAGTTTCGTCTACTCTACCACATTTTAGCATTTTATCTCCAAAATAAGGATTCCTTATCTCTTCTGAAGTAGAATACCAGTAATCTCCTTTTCCTTCAAAAGCCATTGGGCAGAATTGCTTATAGATCTTTCCTGATGAAATTGCTCCTTTAAATACAGGTTCCAATTCTGCAGTTAGTTTAGAGAACATTTCTCTTTGCTTATTTACATCTTCTGCAGCTGCTATGTTCCCTGCGATCTTAGAAATTTCAGCGTTGTTTTCTGCAAGAGTACTTTCAAGTTGCTTCGCAGCTTCTTTTGCCGCAGCAGCATCTGTACCTACCAATGCATCCTTAAGTGAGATATATTGAGTAAATGCCTGCTGAGCTTTTTCATCGTTGAATTTAGCATCTGCAGTTTCAACTTGAGCCTTAGATTCGTGCATTTCATGCTCCATTTCTGCATGTGTTTCAGCAGAAGCTTCGGCATTTTCCTTTTTGCTATCTCCACAGGAATACACTATTAAACTTCCTGCTAACAAACTCATTGTAATTAAACTATTTACCTTCATATTCATTTTTCTAATTAGTAATTATTGTTATTTGACGTATTTTAAAGTGGATAATAACAAGTTATTTCTTTTTCTTCTTTTTAGGCTGAACGATCTTTCGAATGGTTGGAGAAGAAATATAAAACAATAGAAATCCGCTTAATACGGTTACTAGCCCCAACACTGAAAAGCTTCTAAGAAGCAAATTATTAAAATTATCTCTGCCATCATAGTCCATAGTATGGGTCATCCATAAAAAAT
>JBFGDP010000116.1:0-7636 GCA_041580575.1 Christiangramia sp. | reverse complement strand
GGGGAAATCTTCCCTGGCGATGGATGTTATAGCTAATGAGGGCTACCGTTATTTCCTGGAGAGTATGCCTGCCTTTAATCAGCAAAATGCCCGGATGATTCCTACTGCTGAAGTTGATGATATTGAGGCACTCCCACCGGTCATTAAGGTTGAGCAGTCCCGGCGATTTCAGTCGGTGAATACCACATTTGGGACTTTATCTGAATTGGCGGCAGTTTTCAGGATCCTGTTTGCAAGGTACGCTGCCGGGGAGACCATGAGTAAATCGCTTTTCTCCTTTAATCATCCTAAAGGGGCCTGCCCGACCTGTCGCGGAATTGGGGAGGCTGAATATATCGATATAGAAAAATTGATAGGAGATGAAAATAAAACCTTAAGAGAGGGCGCGATTGTGACCACCCTGCCTGGTGGTTATATTGTCTATTCCCAGGTCACGGTAGATGAGCTGGATAAGGTATGCCGGGCCCATGGTTTTAGTGTTGATGTACCCTGGAAAGATCTAACCGAAGAGCAAAAAAATGTGATCCTGAATGGCAGCGACCGTATTAAAGTGTTCTATGGAAAACATACCCTGGAATCCAGGTTGAGATGGGAAGGGTTTAAAGCCAAACCCCGGGAAGAAGGATTTTATAAGGGCATTTTACCAATAATGAGCGATATTCTAAGACGTGATCGCAATCCCAATATCCTGAAATTTACCAGTTCGAGCCAATGTCCGGCCTGTGATGGGGCTCGAATTAAAGCCGGGCATTTGAAATTTAACTGGAAAGGTAAAAATTTCAGGCAGTGGATGGAGCTATCGTTGACAGCCCTGTATGACTTGCTGAAAAAAGTGAAGTGTAATGACGGGGAACAGCTTTTGGTGGATAAAATATGCACGCAATTATATGACCTAATCAGGCTTGGAATGGGAGACTACTGTCTTAACACGCCAAGTATTAATATTTCCTCAGGGGATGCGCAACGTATTAAATTGATAGGGCAGGTAAATAGCAGTCTGCAGGGAATTTTATACGTCTTTGATGAACCTTCTATTGGTCTATCCCGGGATTACCAGCGTTATTTACTTCATATTTTTAAACGACTCATTTGCCGTGGAAATACGGTAATGGTGGTGGAGCACGATCTTGATTTTATTCGTTCGGCAGACTGGCTTATTGAATTGGGACCCGGCGCCGGAGTGAATGGAGGGGAGATCCTTTTTAACGGGCCTGTGCAGGACTTCTTAAAGGCAGAAGGGCTTGCGAGTCCTACCTTAACCGAATTAAGAAACTCCAGCCCGGTATTAACCAGGGAGCCGGTACGGGTAAGTCTGGAAAACTTTCAGCTGAAGCCAGGAGAACTGACCGTGATTAGCAGGAAAACTCCTGGAGTCCTTCAAAAATTAACCCAGCATTGCGATACCAGGAACCTCAAATTGCTCACGGTAACAGATCAGCCTATTGGAAAAACCCCTCGAAGTAATCCCGCGACCTATACCGGGCTTGCAGATAAAATAAGAGACCTGCTGGCTCAATCTCCCCAGGCTAAAAAGCTGGAACTTGCCCGCGGAGCATTTTCCTTCAATAATAAAACGGGAAGATGCGAAACCTGTGAAGGAGCCGGGGTCATTAGCCTGTCTATGAGTGTTATGGGGACGATCAACCAGGTTTGTCCCGGCTGTAATGGTAAGCGATTCAAACCAGAAGTGCTTCAGGTACAATGGAACCATAAAAATATCGCTGAGATCTATGAGTTGAGTATTGCCGAAGCGAGCGATTTTTTCAGCGGAGAAAAGAAGATCATCAAAGTGCTGTCTCTGATGCAGGAACTGGGCCTGGATTATATCAAACTCGGGCAGCCTTCCAATACCCTGTCTGGGGGTGAAGCCCAACGTATAAAGCTCACCAAACATTTTGCAAAACAATCAAAAACAACATTATTACTGCTGGAAGAACCCAGTATTGGCCTGCACCAGGAAAATATTAGACAGCTAATTACAGCCTTGCATGAGTTGAAAGATCATACCGGCGGTATTGTTTGCTTTGAACAACATTCACTTTTTCAGTCTTCATGTGATACATTAATAGATAATGCCCTGAAGCGAAGCAGGACAGAGATTAAAGAATTAACTCCTGAAAACAGGGACAGAATATCGATCAGGGGAGCACGAACGCATTACCTCAAAGCCCTGGACCTGGAGCTTGCAAAGAATAAGCTTTCTGTTTTTACGGGGATTTCGGGATCGGGGAAATCTTCCTTGTTGATAGATACACTATACGGTTATGGATTGCAGGAAATGACCAAACAATTTTCAACCTATCAGCAATCCAGGGTTGGCGTAGATTTTCAGTTTGAAGTAGATCATATCGCAGGCTTAAGTCCAACGATTTGTGTTACCAGGAAAATAAAGAGCTTTTCTGAAAGATCTGACATTGCCAAACAGACAGGGATAGAAAAGATACTGCGTTTTGCTTTTTCGCGGAAGGCACAATTTAATGGTGATGAATTATCTGCGAGTCATTTTTCCAATAACCATGAACTGGGGAAATGTGTTGTTTGCGATGGGATTGGTACAGAGCTGCTTCCAGATGTAGATAAGATAGTGCTAAACCCACAACAAAGCATTGCCGGGGGAGTGTTTGAGCATAATAAAGCCTTGGCCTACTATGGGCACCGGGATAGCCAGTATATGGCCATCGTTAAGGAACTGGGTTCCCATTATGGTTTTAGCCTGGAAACCCCATTTTCTCAACTTACAGATAAACAAAAAGATATACTTTTTTATGGCACCGGCGAAAAGATCTGGAATACCCAGTGGGAGTTTAAAACAAGAACCAGGACGGGCAGGCAGGAGCTAAGCATGAAGTGGGAAGGACTTTATCACTATTTAACCGAAGAATATTATAAGACCCGGAAAAATAAAAATATCAGGATTTTAAAATCCCTTTTCACCTCTTCAACCTGCAGGCATTGTGAAGGGTGTGGTTTAAAACCTGCACGCCTTGGCTATAAAATTTCAGGGAAAAATTTTCACGAGATCAAGAAAATGGATTTTAGAGAGATGGAAGAATGGCTTTCTTCAGCTTCCAGCCCTGAAGATATAGACCTTAAATTGCTGGCTAATATTCGGCCGTTAATGCTAAATACCATCCAAAGGGCCAAACAATTGCATATAGATCATCTGCAACTTGGGCGCAAGTCGGTCACCCTTTCCGGAGGAGAGAACCAGAGGCTTGCCCTGATCAAGCAGTTGAACTCGCCGCTTAAAGGAATAACCTATCTCCTGGATGAACCTTCCGCAGGACTGTCTAATGATAATATTCCCGATCTTATTAATATTCTTAAAGAACTTATAGCTAAAGGCAATACGGTTCTGGTGATAGAGCATCATAAAGAGATCATCCTCGCGGCAGATCATTTAATACGCCTGGGGCCTCAAGCCGGCAAAACCGGAGGACATATCAGCTTTCTGGGCACCCCGGCGGAATATGTGGAATCTCCTGCCTGTCATCCTTTCTTGAAAGAAGCATCGAGGCCGTTGGTATTTAAAACCGGGAAAGAGCACATCACTATCAGGGAGCTTTCAAGGCATAGCCTTAAAAAAGAATTATTGAAAGTACCTGTTGGTGGTATCACCGCCATCAGCGGGAAATCGGGGATAGGGAAAACCACTCTGGTGAAAGAGATCCTGGTACAGAGCATTGAGCATGCTAAACCGGTGCATTGTAAAAGTATCACCTTCCCGAAGAAATATGCCGGAGCAGCGTATTTTGAATCCGGCAAATTAAGATCCCAAAAGGCGACCCTTTTGGTCTCTTACCTGGATCTGCTCAAAGATATCAGTAAGATCTTTGCTGCAGGCTCAGATCTTAAGGCAAAAGACTTTTCTTATAAGACTAAGACGAGTCAGTGCCCTGAATGTAAAGGCCAGGGTCACCTGGAAACAAGCCTGGATATTGCTGCTAATGCGATAGAACCGTGTGAAGCATGCCAGGGGAAGCGCTACCGGCCTCATATTTTGAAACATACCCGGCAATCTAAAAATATTGCTGAGGTACTTACCATGAATATTAGCGAATTACAGGAATGGTTATTAGAGGTAAAGGGGCCTGCTAAAAACCTTAAATTCCTGGAGCAATTAGACGAGATCGGGTTGTCGCATTTAAGAACGGACCAGCCTGTGCAAACCTTATCATCTGGCGAGAAGCAACGCTTACTGTTATTAGAATGGTTACAAAATAATGCGACCAATGTGCTTTATATTTTAGATGAACCCAGTACCGGCCTGGACTATTCAGATATTGACCTGCTATTCACTATTCTAAAAAAGTTAAGTGAATCTAATGACATCCTGGTCATTGATCATAATCCCTACCTGTTGGAAAAGATCGGGGTGGGAGTGGTCCTGGAATAATCGAAGAGTACGATGAGAGGATGTTTTTAGAACAAAAAAAGAGCGGAATTATCTATTTCCGCTCCTTTTGTCTTTAATCGAATTCAGATTATTAATCTGGAAATTAGCATTTGGAAGATCGCCTAGGATCTTACAGCTTTTTCAATTTCAGTATCGCCAGACAGGATCTCAAAAACCTCATTTTTACGAACTTTATCGTCCAGTACCGCTACCAGGGTCCTGGCTACATCTGCCCGCGAAATTTCTCCAAAATCTTCAAATTTTTTCTCTAGCTTGATTTTTCCTGAACCATTATTATTATTTAATGATCCCGGTCTTACAATACTAAAAGCTATGCCACTGGCTTTTAGATACTCATCAGCATTTTGCTTCGCTTCAAGATAATCTTTTAAATCATCACTTATAGATGGCTTATCGGCACCCATAGAACTTAACATCACAAACTTCGAGGCGCCCGAATTTTTAGCGGCATCGGTCAGTTTTTTAGCACCTTCCTGATCTACTGCTATAACGTTCTTTCCTCCGGAACCGGCGGCAAAAATCACTTTTTGCATATTATCTGTAGTATGGCTAAGATCTTCTTCCAGGTCGGCCAGAACCGTATTCACATTCTTTTTCTCAAATTCTTCTTTCTGCTCTTTTTTACGGACCATGGCCACGGGATTATAGTTACTGGAAGCCTTTAAAATATCAACGATAATTCGTCCAGTGGTACCAGTGGCACCTGCAACTAAAACATTTTCCTTCTTCATGATTTTGTTCTTTTTTAGATTAATAATTACGCTCGATGTGGATTCTCGAAAGTTTCGGCCAGACTTACAATTACTTTTCCCTGGGCCCTTCCGGTAGCTAAATATTCAAATGCTTTTACCGCATCTTCAAAAGGATAGACCAGATCTATCACTGGTCTTATGGTACGCGCTTCCACCATTTCCTTTATCTCATTTAATTGCTCTGCATTAGGATGCATCCAGGTCAATTTGTAAGTAGCCGATTTATCCCGGGTCTTTTTACTTAATTTTTCAGGCAACTGGTAATCTTCCATACCCATTTGTTTTGCTGTTTCAGCATCTGGAGGACCTACTATAGAACTCACCTTCCCACCTTCCTTAATAATATCAAAAGCTTCAAAAGTATAGTCACCTCCCAGAGTATCGAAGACTATATCCAGGTTATTGGCTACTTCCTTATAATCTTCCTTTTTGTAATCTATGACGCGGTCTGCACCCAGGGCCTTTACCCATTCGATGTTTGTGGTGCTCGTGGTAGTATAGACGATCGCCCCTTTGGCTTTGGCATATTGCACGGCAAAACTACCCACACCACCAGATCCTGCATGGATCAATATTCGGTCATCTTTCTTTAATCCTACCTTTTCCAGAGCCTGTATAGCGGTAAGGCCGGCAAGTGGTAGTGAAGATGCTTTTTCGAAGGTCACATTTTCAGGCTTGTGAGCAGCCACCTTGCTGTCTACAGCGACAAATTCGGCTACCGAGCCCATGTATTCCTGCGGGACCCGGGTGAATACCGCATCACCAACCTTAAAGTTATTTACACTTGAGCCAGTTTCCACCACTTCACCGCTTACATCATAGCCAACACCAGTAGGCAGATCTAATTGCAAGACATCTTTAAGATGGCCCTGGGCAAGTTTATAATCGATGGGATTCAGCGCGGCAGCTTTAACCGCGATTAAGATCTCTGAGGCTGAGATTTCAGGTTTTTCAACCTCTGCGAATTTAAGGCTGTCTTTGAGCTCTCCGTATTTTGTAATTTGTAATGCTCTCATAAGTTTATATTTTTTTGTTTATCAATAGTGTTTGCAGATTGCTGACTCAGTAGAATTATCCAGGAGCCGAGATTCCTATCATGATCGCGATCGCTGATTCTTCCAGAATAATAGACTAGGACCAAGACTCATTTCTATAAATCCCTAAAGCATGGCCACCAGTTTCTAATTTAATTGCAGCTATCCTGACACCTGACTTTAAAATTCGATGCTGTTAAAGGTCAAATGACTAAACCCGGCATATAGCACAAAAAGCGCTATTTAGATGCTGAAAACTTTATGCTGATTGCTCTTTATAATAAAGTTTTTATTCCCTGTTAACTCCAAACACAGTTCAATTATGCTTTATAGTAATATACAGATTGTATTAGTTTCGGGATGCTTGATTAATGAAGGTTTAACGATTGTACAGCAGTTGGGTGATGGGATAAATAAAATATTGCTGTAAATCTTACCTGTTTATAATTATAAGAGTGATTATTAGGTATGATAATTATTAATACTAAGGGTTATATGCTGGGAAATTCTATTGCTAAATGTTTTAGAATTTCAATTAATACTATAATTTCAAATGAAATAAAAGTTTAATAATGAAGTATTTAGCTTCGTAATTTTAAAAATATACTTGTTTGAACGAATAAAATTATGTGTTTATCGAAAAAGTATCCTTAAATGTTAATTATTTAAACTAAAAAGTTAAATTCAAAAAGCATTTTATTATCTGTGCGAATTTCCTACATGATTTTTATTAAATCATATCGTTTAACTAAATGCACTAAAATTTCCAGAAAAATCTATCTGGATTTTTAAATTAATTTACTCCCCCCCCCTCTACCAGGTTGAAATGCCAGTGCCTGTTATTGCCTTGTTGTATGTGCCCTTTTTCTTTTAGATAATTTACGCAACAGCCAATGTTGCTATCACTATATAATTAAGTTACCAACAGATATAAATTTTCTTAAAATGGGCAATTTTACTAAATCATTAAATAGGCATCATCAGATTGTTTTTCAACTTCTTACCGGTTCGGTCTTACGCTTTAGAAAAGTAAGTTTATCACTTCTCATTTTAATTTTATTTACTTCCACTCATGCAGTTGCATTAAATTTGACCAAAAACCCATCGGAGATTTCTTCATTTACCTCAATTACAGATAGTGAAAATGAATTAAATCCAGATTATAATGATATTCTTGTTTTTGATAATCTATTACTATCCAAGAAGGATTCAGAAATAGCGCCGGGCCCCATCACTATTACCTTGACATCCCAGGAGACGTTATGGATTGATGCTAACAAGTGTGGAGCTGAAGGGCCTCAAGGTGCCTGGCTTTCTTATGTGGTTACTAATACAGGAACAGATCCAATTACAGGCGTAAATATTACATTTAGTGGATTTACAGGAACAAATGCATCCTTCTTTGAATCGCCTTCAGATTTGGTTAGGAGTTT
>JBFGDP010000115.1:0-7748 GCA_041580575.1 Christiangramia sp. | reverse complement strand
ATCAGACTTATTAATCCCGATTTCGATACTGTTATTTGATTTATTATAGACAACATATTCTGCCAGGAAATTATGCCTTAAAAGATCAATACAATCCTGTGATAAGGTCTTACATTCCTTGCATTCGTCTATATACATCTTCACTAATTGCTGCAAAGAAGTTCTAAGCTGATTTGAATTAAAATAAGCTGCCATAATTGTTAGGTTGTTTGTTTACTTATCCGGCTAATTTATAAGTATAGTCTTCTTCCTCATACTATTTGTAATAGTTTTAACGCTAAGGCTTAAAAAAAGATGAAAATTTCCCCAAGCCGTTAGGATTTTTAAATTTAGATTAAGAATCCCAAATCATGAAAAGACAAATCAGGTAAGATATTTAAACACAATATACACGGCCAGAACCACACTAAGAGCTAGTATAATATTCCGGTAAATATTGCTATAATCCTGAATCATTTTTTGTTTATTCGTAGACCTACTAAATTAAAATTGATTAAATCAAAATTTTATAAGGGTTTTCCCCTATTTTTCGTCAAATCAGACTTTTAACCAATATTAATTTGTGCCGATTTGCATTCATGCCCAGGTTTCATAAATCCTATTTGTGAATCTTATCCGTGTATTGGTGATTTACGCTTGACGTCTATTTCTCCACTATTCACCTGGGATTTGAAATTCCAAATCAATCACATTACGGTAACCCGTAATTCTTAATTTCAATAAATCTTAATTTTGAAATGGCTAACGATAAAGAGACATTAAACTTCGAATTTTTTCAACATGCCAGGCTAAAACGATGAGAAAACTGGGTAGGGTCGGTTAGCTTCATCTGGTCTGGCATTTTTTAATAAATTCTAGCTGGCTGATTTTTTCTAAAAAATTAAAATAGTGATATAGCGTCAATATTCCCGAGTACCTGAGTTATACCAATTAACGCATTTTACATCTATAGTCCAGGATCACTTTTAATTCTAAGGACTGTTCTAAATCCAATATGATCTGAACTTGAGTCTATCATCATTCCCATCCGGGCTGAAATACGGTAACTGGAACAATATGATTTATTACATAGAAATGAACCTCCTTTCATTACTTTTTGATGTGGAAATGCACCATTAGAACTTATAACATTCTCAGGTCCGGTTGGATTGCGGACCACACCTTCATCTGCAAGTTTTTGATAGTAGTTAACACTAAAATCATCATTAGTTAGTTCCCATACATTGCCGGCCATATCATAAAGGCCAATACTGTTAGGTGGATATGACCTCACTTTCGAAATATTTAAAAATCCATCCTTTGGATAATTTTCATTAGGAAAATCACCGTGCCAGGTATTGGCGTATTTTTCAAGCTCAATTTCATCATTCCCCCAGGTATAAATACAACCCGATAAAGTTCCGCGTGCAGCAGCTTCCCATTCAGCTTCAGTAGGCAGATCTTTTCCTGCCCATTTTGCATAAGCTTTAGCATCTTCATAGGTAATATGAACTACGGGAAAATCCTCCTTTCCTTTTATTGAACTGTGCGGCCCCTGTGGGTGTCTCCAATTCGCTCCCCGTTTCCATTCCCACCATTGACTGTAATCATTCAAATTTTTCACATTACTAATATTTTGCTTAAAGACCAGGGAACCTGGTTGAAGTAAGCTATCATGAGGTTTTTTAGAACCCGGGGGCACTTGTTTTTTAATTTCTCCCCAGTCAATTACCCGTTCTGCAACAGTAAGATAGCCTGTACTATCAACAAATTTTTTAAAACTGCGATTGGTAACTTCAGTTATATCCATGAAAAAACCATCGACCTCAACCTTATGTAATGGTTTTTCCCTCGGTAAAGCATATGCATCATGGTCCTGCGCACCCATCATGAACTCCCCTCCGGAGACCCAAACCATTCCCTCAGGAATTTCAACATTATCTGGTTTTTCAATTATTAACTTTGCTCTTTTCTTTTGCCTTATTTTAGTTTCTAAATTGTGAATTTGACCTGATTTGATCGCATCAGATCTATTCCTGCATGAGACAGGAAGTATAAGTACAATGAAAATTATCAAAATGGCTCTCATTTTATTCAAACCTAAATTTTTGTTTTGATATTATAAATATAAAATTTCAACCTAGAATGGTTCTTTTTGCGAATATTCATCGGTTCTGTTAAAAGTGGTAAACCTGTGCGGGTTAAATAATTATATAAATTTACCCGGAAACTTCTTCTGGGTTCATTTCCATGACCATAATTTATAAATTGATTCTAGGTGAAAATTAACTAACCCTTAATAGAAAGAAAATTGATAAGGGAATTTATTTGAACCAACTAACATTTTTATAAGGCGATTATCTGTTCAGCCTTTTAAGAGAAACTATACTTTGAAGTTCAAAAGGCTATATTATCGAAAAAACCAGGTTCTAGAACTGATAATAAACGAAAATTCGCTTCGCGCATCCTGCAAAGCAGCTTGCAACAACAGATGTTTCCGAAGAAACTCAAACTTCAGGATTCGCTTCGCGCATCCTGCAAAGCTCTTTTCAATAACAGATCTATCTAAAGGAACTTCAACCTCCAGGATTCGCTTCGCGCATCCTGCAAAGCTCCGCTTTGAAAATAGTTCTAACAAAAAAACGCTCAAGCGAGCTTGGCGTTTTTCCTTTTAGAACTATTTATTCGTGACCCCGGCAGGATTCAAACCTGCAACCCTCAGAGCCGAAATCTGATGCGCTATTCAGTTGCGCCACGGGGCCTTTTATTTAAAAATCACATTTCGACTGCGCTCAATGTGACAACAGTTATTTTAAGATAATTTTTTTCGTACAATTCCAGAAATGGTTTTTCCATCAGCTCTACCGGCTAACTTACCACTGGCCATTCCCATTACTTTGCCCATATCCTGCATTCCCGAAGCTCCGGTTTCAGCAATAATCTTATCAACCTCTACCTCTATCTCTTCCTCGCTCATTTGCTCCGGTAAGAATTGTTCTATAACGGCAGCTTGCTGTAATTCAGGTTCTGCAAGATCCTCTCTGCCCTGCTCTTTATAGATCTGGGCACTATCCTTACGCTGCTTTACAAGTTTTTGCAAAAGTTTATTTTCTTCATCTTCAGTTAGTCCTTCTTTTGAGGCACTTTCTGTATTCGCCATTAATATAGCTCCTTTTACAGCTCTCAATGCTTCAAGCTTGGCACTATCCTTAGCTTTCATTGCCGCTTTCATTTCGGCCATCACTTTATCCTGTAAACTCATAGTTGCAAAAAATTATGCTGCGAAGATAAAATTTTCTAAATGAAAATGCCACATATTTATCCCTTCAAAATTAAGTATATTCAAAGTTCTAATTTATATTGAATTCATGAAACACCTTATATATTTCATTTTTTCATTTTTATCTATACAAGCGGTTAAGGCTCAGGAAATTTACCTTGACAGCCTATATAAGGTAGAACCGGTTAAAACAGCGATTTATGCGGAAAAAGATGGCGAAAAGCTGATCATTGATCTTTATAGGCCTGAGGGAGTTCAGGAAAAAACTCCTCTAATTATATTTATGCATGGGGGTGGATTCTCCGGCGGTAGCCCTAAAAATCCCCAGGAAGTTGAATTTGCCAAAATTGCCGCTTCAAAAGGTTACATTGTTGGATTAATTTCTTATCGCCTGAAAAGAAAAGCGACCGGTTTTGGATGTGATTTTGAAGCTTCAGGTAAGATCGAAACTTTCCAGATGGCCGCTGAAGATTTTATGAATGCCATTAGTTTTATATATGACCATGCTGAAAAGTTTAAAATTGACCCAAATAAAATCATTGTTGGAGGAAGCAGTGCGGGAGCAGAAGCAGTGTTGAACGCGGTTTATAATCCAGACCTGATGTTCGATAATTCTGGAAAATATTCAAATATCAAATTTTCAGCAGTAATCTCCCTGGCCGGTGCTATCGTAGATGCAAGATACCTTGGCCAGGAACAGGCCATTCCCGGTATTTTCTTTCATGGGACCGATGATAACCTGGTACCTTATGCCACGGCACCTCATCATTATTGTGAAAGATCTAAGCCAGGCTACCTCATCCTTGATGGCTCAAAAACCATCGTGGAAAAGCTTAAAGAGCTGGATAGTTCGTATCTATTTTATAGTTTTAAGGATGCACGGCATGAGATCTCGGGGATGCCCTTTAACCACCTGCCAGAAGTTTTCAGTTTTATTAAAATGGTAGTTTTCGAAAAAAATAAAATCCAGTCAGTCGTATTCAAATGAGAAAGCTTTTAATCCTTGCAATATGGATGTTCTCCCTTTTCTGCGGAAATGCCTTTCAGGCTCAGGAATATAAATGGTATAAGGGAAACCTTCATACTCATTCCTACTGGAGTGATGGGGATGAGTTCCCTGAAATGATCATGCAATGGTATAAGGACCGCGATTATCAGTTTGTAGCCCTTTCAGACCATAATATTATTGCAGAGGGCATAAAAGCGATAAAAGTGCCTAACGAACCGCTATACCTGAAAGCATTTGAAGAATATCTGGATAAATACGGTGAAGACTGGATGAATTACCGAATGCTTGAAGACGGCGTGCAGGTTCAGCTTAAAACCCTGGAGGAGTTTCGACCGCTTTTCGAGGAGCCCGGAGAGTTCATGATCTTCAAAGCTGAAGAGGTAACCTCCTATTTAGACGATAAAGCTATACACATGGGCGCCATCAATATAGATACAGTCATCAAACCGAGGAAAGGAAAAACTGTTGTAGAACTGATACAGAATAACCTTGATGCCATTCTGGAACATGGAAAAGCAACCGGGAAAACCGTTCTGCAGCATCTTAACCATCCCAATTTCACTTATGCAATTACCGCTAATGATATCAAACAGGTCAATGGCGAAAGGTTTTTTGAAGTATTTAATGGTCATCCTTATGTAAATAACTATGGCGATAGCATCCACGACAGCACCGAACAAATGTGGGACCAGGTAAATATTGCCTATCTCAGCATGACCAAACCATTACTACTAGGTATTGCAACAGATGACAGCCATCACTATCACAAATTTGGATCTCAATGGAGCAATGCCGGCCGTGGCTGGGTAGAAGTTCGGGCTATAGATTTATCACCTGAAAGCATTCTGAAGGCCATGTATGCAGGAGATTTTTATGCCAGTACCGGTGTTCAGCTTTCTGAACTAAATTTTGACGGAACCCAACTAAGCATCAGCGTAAAGGAATCGAAAAATACCAATTATGAGATTCAGTTTATTGGCGTTAAGGAAGGCGCCACTCAAAGTGAGGTTCTAAAATCTGTACATGATAGCAAGGCCATCTTTCAGATCCCTGATGATGTTCTGTTTGTAAGAGCTAAGATCATTTCAGATAAGCTAAAGAAAAACCCTTACCGGGAAGGAGATGTTGAAGTCGCCTGGACCCAACCGGTAATAAAAGAGTAACATATTTAAAATGAGAACCTTCAAATTATTCTTCATCCTGTTCTTAACAATGGGTCCTTATATTCATGCACAAAGGCTGGTCAAAACTGTAAATTCTGCCTGGGAATTTAACCTGGAGAATTCCAGCTCCAGAGAAACTGTTAATATACCGCACACCTGGAATGCCGAAGATGCTTTTACCCAGGGCCAATACTTCAGAGGTACAGGAATCTATAGTAAAGAAATTTTTATACCAGCAACCTGGACCGGGCAGGCGGTGTTTTTAAAACTTGAAGGGGCAAATCAGCTAACCCAGGTTTTTGTAAATGATCAATTCGTTGGAGAACATACCGGAGGATATACCGCCTTTATTTTTGAACTGACTCAAAGCTTGGAATTCGGAAAGTCTAATAAGATCAGGATCGAGGTAGATAATTCTCATGATGCAAATATCCCTCCACTGGAAGCCGATTTCAATTTTTACGGGGGAATATATCGTGATATCGAATTGATAGTTACCGGGAAAAGTCATTTTCAGCTTGAAGGCGAAGCCGCGGGAAATATGCTCATTAAAACTCCTGAGGTAAATAAAGATATCGCCAAAGTGATTTTCGAAGCAAAGCTTGTAAATCCAGGTGAGAATTTTAAAATACAGTTGAAAATAAGCGATCCGGCCGGTAATATAGTTTCTAAAAAGAACCAGCCAGCAAACAATGAAGATCTTTCCATAGACCTCAAAATTAAGGATCCCGAATTATGGTCTCCGGAGAATCCTCAGCTTTATACGATCCACGCAGATCTTATAGACAACACTACGGGAAAAATCAGTGATTCGTTCGTCTCAAAATTCGGTTGTCGCTGGTTTAAAGCAGATCCCGAAAAAGGATTTTATCTGAATGGAAAATCTATAAAGCTCATTGGAGCGAACCGCCACCAGGACTTTAAAAATCTTGGTAATGCCTTACCTAATTCCATACATCGCAAAGATTACCAGATGATCAAGGATATGGGGGCCAACTTTATAAGAATGGCACATTACCCTCAAGATCCAGAGGTATATAGAATTTGTGATGAACTTGGTCTTCTCGTCTGGACCGAAGTTCCCGTAATCAATGATGTGACAGATTCTGAAGCATATCACCAGAATGCAATTAACATGCAGCGTGAACAGGTCCTTCAGCTTTATAATCATCCCTCTATTGTTTTCTGGGGATATATGAACGAGATCTTCATCAGGCTTGTGTTCACCAGGGATATGAAGGAGGAAGCGAAAACCACTAAGATCAAAACAAGTGTGGAACTGGCTAAAAAACTCGAGGCAGAAACTAAAAAACTGGACACAAGCAGGTTCAGCGTAATGGCACTTCATGGTAGTGATATTTATAATACCTCGGGCATAGCAGATATTCCAGATGTTATCGGTTGGAACCTGTATTTTGGATGGTATACTCCCGGTCTGGAAAACTTAGGGAAATTTCTAGATGAGCAACATCTCAAATATCCCAAAAGACCGATCTTAATTTCAGAATATGGTCCGGGCAGCGACTCCAGGATACAGACCAACGATCCCAAACCATGGGATTATAGCGAAGCTTACCAGTTAAAAAGTCATGTGAGCTATCTCAACCAGGTTATTGAAAGAGATTATATGATAGGAATGGCCGCGTGGAACTTTGCAGATTTCGGTTCATCTGGCCGACAAGATAGCAGACCCTTCATTAACCAGAAAGGCCTGGTAAATTTTGATCGTGAACCCAAAGACGTTTATTATTACTACAAAGCAAGACTAACCGAAAAACCTATTGTTTATATAGCCGGCAGGAATCATGAAACTAGATATATTTCCCAAGACAGCCTGGTAAATGTGAAAGTATTTTCTAATTCAGACCAGGTACAGCTTAAAGTCGACGATAGAGAAAAGAAAGTAGCTTCGGTAAAAGATAATATTGCCGAGTTTAACTTAGAACTTTCAGAAGGTGGACATAGGGTAACTGCCATTTCAGGAAAGGCGATAGATCACAGAAACATCAAGGTCTTTTTCAGAGAAAATCTCCTGGAAAATATTGAGAACACTCCCCTGCTCATTAATATCGGTAGCCACAGCGATTTTATTGACGAGGTAACCGGCGAGATCTGGATAAGTGACCAGGAATTTTCTGAGGATTTTGGATATGTAGGTGGGGAAACCTTTCAGAAGTCCAGGGACAAATTCCAGGGGACGGCGGCAAATGTTTTAGGGACAGATAGAGATCCGTTATTTCAAACCATGAGAGAAGGAATCGATTCTTATAAATTCGAAGTTCCAAATGGAAAATATCGTATATCCTTATTGTTCACT
>JBFGDP010000114.1:0-7789 GCA_041580575.1 Christiangramia sp. | reverse complement strand
TTCTTTGATGGGTAGTTCAAATTCTAAATACTCCATATTGGTTATGGTAATTATTTTTTATAGCATACAAATATAACAACTTTCAAAGGATAGGAATCCCCGATAAAGTTTAATTTTTGAACAGATTTCATTAGTTAACGCTTGGCACGGAATAACAGGATAATGGCTAGAATTCCAAAAACTATATTAGGAAACCAAACCGCTATTAACGGTGAAAATGTAGATTGTTCTGCCATGGTCCCGAATACCTTATCGAAGAAAATAAAAATAAAGGCCAGAGATATCCCCACGGCAAGATTCACCCCCATGCCTCCTCTCCTTTTAAAAGAAGATACAGCCACCGCAATAATGGTAAGGATAAATGCAGAAATTGGGATACTCCATCTTTTATATGCCACGACCAGGTACCTGTTAATATTACCTGAACCTCTCCGGCTTTCCTTTTCTATAAAATCGTTTAGTTCAGAATAATTAAGTGTCTCGGCGATATAGGATTCCGGGGTAAGTTCATCAAATTCAAACGGAAGTATAGTATCCAGGGTACGCAGATACATAATACTGTCGCCCTCCTTACCAATGATCCTCTTATCAACCCTGGTTAAATTATAAAGACTATCTACTTCATTATACCTCAAATTGGAAGCACTTATTTTAAATTTAAGCTCATTCCCCTCAAAGTGTTCCAGAGTAAAATTCCTGGCAGATTTAGATTTAGGCTGGAAGTGACTGGCGTAGATATACTCATTATCATTTATCTGCCGGTATACATCACTGGTTTCCTGCACCTGATCCCCGCGCTTTAGATACTGATATTTAAATTCATTAAACCCCTTACTGGCCTGTGGCGCCAGGTACATCGCCAGGATCAAAGCACCTACACAAACGATTGTTGCACCTATAAGGTAAGGTCTTAAGAAGCGGTAAAAAGACACCCCACTACTCAAAATAGCCACGATCTCTGTGTTCATTGCAAGTTTAGAGGTAAACCAGATCACAGATAAGAACAGGAAAATAGGAAATAACAGGTTGGCGAAATAGATGGTAAAATCGAGATAATAGTTCGCTACCTCTATAAAAGGGACCTCATTATCAAGGATCTTATCGATCTTTTCTGCCAGATTTACCGTAATACCTATAGGTATAAACAGCACCAGCATCATGGTGAATGTACCCAAATACCTTTTAAGTATGTACCAATCCAGTATCTTCAAATTCAGGAATTAAAGGCGTTTATCCATTTGTTTAACCATTTTATCTTTCCATTGAGGGAAATCTCCGGCTAAGATATGTTTTCTTGCTTCTCTTACCAACCAAAGGTAAAAGCTCAGGTTATGAATACTGGCAATTTGCCTGCCAAGCATTTCATTAACACTGAACAAATGTCTTACATATGCCTTGGAATACATAGAATCCACATAACTAACTCCTTCAGGATCTAAAGGAGAAAAATCATCTGCCCATTTCCTGTTTTTTATATTGATGGTCCCGTGAGCGGTAAACAACATTCCGTTACGACCATTACGTGTAGGCATCACACAGTCGAACATATCTATACCCAGGGCTATATTCTCCAGGATATTAATGGGAGTTCCCACACCCATTAGATACCGGGGTTTATCTTCAGGAAGAATTTCGGTCACAACCTCGGTCATCGCATACATTTCTTCTGCAGGCTCCCCTACAGAAAGACCACCGATAGCATTCCCTTCGGCGCCAGCATTGGCAATATATTCTGCAGATTGCTTCCGTAAATCTTTATAAGTACTCCCCTGAACGATAGGGAAGAAAGTTTGTTTATAATCGTAGATCTCCGGAGTTTTTTCCAGGTGGTTGATACATCTGTCCAGCCAGCGATGCGTCATATGCATAGATCTTTTTGCATAATTATAATCACATGGGTATGGTGTACATTCGTCAAAAGCCATAATAATATCTGCTCCTATCTCACGCTGGATCTCCATAACATTCTCTGGAGTGAAGGTATGATATGAACCATCTATATGAGATTTGAACTTTACGCCTTCTTCCTTGATCTTTCTCCTGGCAGAAAGCGAATATACCTGGTAACCACCACTGTCGGTTAGAATATTCCGGTCCCAGTTCATAAACTTATGCAGACCACCGGCCTTCTTTAGAATTTCGGTTTGTGGTCTTAAATAAAGGTGATAAGTATTCCCTAAAATAATGTCTGGATTAATATCCTCCTTAAGCTCTTTTTGATGCACCCCTTTGACCGAAGCCACCGTACCAACCGGCATAAATATTGGGGTTTCTATCACCCCGTGATCTGTAGTAATCTTTCCCGCACGTGCTCTACTACCGGCATCGGTAGTTAAAAGTTCAAATTTCATAGTTCTTTTTAATGGGTGCAAAGATACTCAAGTAAATATCATATGGAAGTCTTAAACCGTCAGGACATGTTAGTATTTTACTTAAAAAGTTAATAACTGACCTAATGATGCTTTGTCAAAGCCTTTTAAAAAGTTATTTTTGCCGCATTAAAACAACACAATTTAAAATGCCAGACATCAACGAATTACAAGATTTTGCTACCCAGGTTCGCAGGGATATTTTGAGGCAGGTCCACAAGGTAAATTCCGGGCACCCGGGAGGCTCTCTGGGCTGCACAGAATTCTTCACTGCACTGTATCAGGTAGTCATGGATCACAATACCAACTTTAATATGGACGGGAAAGGAGAAGATCTGTTCTTCCTTTCTAACGGTCATATTTCTCCTGTATATTATAGTGTACTTGCCCGCACCGGGTATTTCCCTGTAGAGGAACTGAATACTTTTAGATTGATAGATTCCAGACTTCAGGGGCATCCAACAACTCACGAAGGCCTGCCGGGAATCAGGATCGCATCTGGATCCCTGGGACAGGGAATGAGTGTTGCTCTTGGAGCAGCTCAAACCAAAAAACTTAATAACGATGATCATATCGTGTATTCTCTTCATGGAGATGGAGAGTTACAGGAAGGACAGAACTGGGAAGCGATCATGTATGCTGCCGGTAATAAGGTAGACAATATCATTTCCACGGTAGATCTTAACGGCCAGCAGATAGACGGAAGCACAGAAAATGTCCTTCCTCTTGGAAACCTTAGAGCTAAGTTCGAAGCTTTTGGATGGGACGTGATGGAGATCGAAGATGGAAATGACCTGCAACAGGTTATTGACGGTCTTAAAGAGGCTAAGACAAGAACCGGAAAAGGCAAACCGGTTTGTATATTAATGAATACAGTAATGGGTAACGGTGTGGACTTTATGATGCATACACATGCATGGCATGGTAAGGCACCTAATGATGAGCAACTGGAGACAGCTCTTGCTCAGAACCCTGAGACGCTGGGAGATTATTAATCCCGGAGACATTCATTAATATTAAATTTTAAAGACCATGAAAGAATATAAAAATACAGGAAGTAAAGATACACGTTCAGGCTTTGGAGCTGGATTGACCGAGCTCGGTAAGACCAACGAAAATGTGGTAGCCCTTTGTGCCGATCTTACCGGATCATTAAAAATGGATGAATTCAAAGCTAATCACCCTGACCGTTTTTTCCAGGTAGGAATTGCTGAAGCCAATATGATAGGGCTTGCTGCCGGGATGACCATTGGAGGAAAAATACCTTTTACAGGAACTTTTGCCAATTTTTCTACTGGAAGAGTTTATGACCAGATACGCCAGAGTGTGGCCTATTCCGGTAAGAATGTGAAAATCTGTGCTTCTCATGCGGGGGTTACATTAGGTGAAGATGGTGCTACGCACCAGATCCTGGAAGATCTCGGATTAATGAAGATGTTACCGGGAATGACGGTTATCAACACTTGTGATTATAACCAGACCAAAGCGGCAACGCTGGCTATTGCAGAGCATGACGGACCGGTGTACCTAAGATTCGGAAGACCAAAGGTTGCTAATTTCACTCCTGAAGATCAGAAATTTGAAATCGGGAAAGCGGTAAAACTATATGAAGGCACAGATGTAACTATCATCGCCACCGGTCATTTAGTTTGGGAAGCGATCCAGGCAGCTGTACAACTTAATGAAAAAGGTATAAGTGCTGAAGTGATCAACATCCACACGATTAAACCTTTGGACGAGGAAGCGATCATTGCCTCGGTTAAGAAAACAGGATGTGTGGTAACGGCTGAAGAGCATAACTTCCTGGGTGGACTGGGCGAAAGCGTAGCCAGAACCCTGGCTGAAAATCATCCTGCACCTCAGGAATTCGTGGCTACAAAGGATACCTTTGGTGAGAGCGGAACTCCGGCGCAGCTGATGGATAAATATGGTCTGAATGCCGATGCGATCATTAAAGCTACACAAAAGGTGCTTAAGCGTAAATAATACATTCCGAAATTACAGATATAAACCTCTCATTTTCAAAAGCTGAGAGGTTTATTGTTTTTATCAGGAAATAATTGGCATATTTCCTGCGTTATACAACCCCAAATAAAATCAAACTTATGAAAAAGCTACTATTTTTTGGATTATTGATAACCGGCGCTATGGGAATGAATGCTCAGACTGCTGAATTTGGAATTAAAGGAGGCCTTAATTATGGTGCTACCGGAGATTATGAAACCGCTCAGGAAGGAGCTGAAGACTTTTCATCGTCCTTTGAAAAAGGAGAAAACAGAACTGGCTTTCATGCCGGAGTCTTTACTCAATTTGAAGTGCTTGGAATCTTCCTTCGTCCCGAATTAATGTATACCGAATTGAATACAAAATATTCCAGCTTCGATTACAATATTAAGAAGATCGATGCACCGGTGCTCGTCGGGGTAAATATTCTGGGCCCCTTGAACATTAAGGCAGGACCATCTTTCCAATATGTTCTAAGCAATGAGCTGGAAAATTCAGCTTTCAGTATTGGAGATGTAGAAGATGAGATCTCGGTGGGATACCAGCTTGGAGCCGGATTAGATCTTGGAAAACTGGAATTTGATGTGAGATATGAGGGAGCATTCTCAGAAAATACAGCCTTTGGACTTAATGAAATGGCCTCAGAGAATTTCAGCGTGGATTCAAGACCATCTCAATGGATCTTAAGCTTATCATATTCTCTTTAAAATAAAAGACATATAAATAAAAAAACCCGGAAATTCCGGGTTTTTTTATACGCTAATTCGCGACCTGACTAATAAATTTTATCCGGTACAGGCGAAGCTCTTCATCATCATAATCTCCATCGAATTCTTCCATGGCCTCATCGATCTTATCGGTTTCGGCTTCCAGGAAATAATCATGTATCTCTTCCTGCTGGTCTTCATCCAGGATATCATCCAGCCAGTAATCGATATTTAGCTTAGTACCACTATAAACGATTGCTTCCATTGCCTTAATGAATTCAGGCATAGACATTCCCTTAGCCGAGGCAATATCGGTTAAAGGTAATTTTCTATCTACACTCTGGATAATATAAAGTTTCAGCGCACTATTGGCCCCGGTTGATTTCACTACAAAATCATCTGGTCTTACAATGTCATTATCCTCTACATACCTGGCGATAAGTTCAACGAATTCCTTTCCGTATTTTTTTGCCTTACCTTCACCTACTCCATGAATATTACTCAATTCATCTATAGAAACAGGATATTTTAAGGCCATATCTTCCAGGGAAGGATCCTGGAAAATAACAAAAGGAGGCAGGTCCTTCTTTTTGGCTACTTTCTTCCTTAACTCCTTGAGCATTTTCACCAGCTGTTCATCAACCGCTGCTCCACCTTTATCTGCCTTGATCACATCTTCAGTCTGATCATTGAATACATGATCTTCGGTCATCATAAAGGACACCGGATTTTTAAGATATTCCCGTCCCTTATCGGTTAATTTTACTACCCCATAAGTTTCGATATCTTTTTTGAGGTAACCGGCTACCAGTGCCTGCCTGGTAAGGGCCATCCAGTAACTGCTGTCCTGGTGACTTCCTTTTCCAAAAAGCGGATGCTCATCTGTCTTATGCGACAGGATCACAGCATTGGCCTTTCCAATCAAAGTCTTTACGACTTCCTTGGATTTATATAATTCATTGGTCTCTTTGATCGTTTTCAGCAATAACTCGAGATCCTCTTTTGCTTCATGCTGCTTTTTAGGATTTCTAACATTATCATCCATACTAGCACCTTCACCGGTCTCAGAATCGAATTCTTCCCCAAAATAATGCAGAATGAATTTTCTTCTTGATATAGAAGTTTCGGCATAGGCAACCACCTCTTGTAGAAGAGCATGACCAATTTCCTGTTCAGCCACGGGCTTACCGCTCATGAATTTCTCGAGTTTCTCAATGTCTTTATAAGAATAGAAAGCCAGGCAATGACCTTCTCCTCCATCACGACCGGCTCTACCGGTTTCCTGGTAATAACTTTCAATACTTTTAGGAATGTCATGGTGAATGACAAAACGAACATCAGGCTTATCAATTCCCATTCCGAAGGCGATCGTGGCTACTACCACATCGATATCTTCCATAAGGAACATATCCTGGTGCTTAGATCGTGTTTTTGCATCCAGACCGGCATGATAAGGCACAGCCTTAATCCCGTTCACCTGGAGTGTTTGCGCGAGTTCCTCTACCTTTTTACGGCTAAGACAATATATGATCCCAGATTTGCCATCGTTCTGTTTTACAAAACGCGTAATATCGGCTTCTATATTTTTGGTTTTCGGCCTTACTTCATAATAGAGGTTTGGCCGGTTAAAACTGGCCTTAAAAGTCTTGGCATCGGTGATGCCCAGGTTCTTCAGAATATCTTCCTGAACTTTAGGAGTCGCCGTAGCGGTAAGACCAATGACCGGTATATTATCCCCGATCCTCTGGAGTATATGTCTCAGGTTTCGGTATTCGGGTCTAAAGTCATGTCCCCATTCACTTATACAGTGAGCTTCATCTACGGCCAGGAAAGATATGGTCTGATCCTTTAGAAAATCAACATAGTCTTCTTTGGTGAGCGATTCGGGAGCTACATAGAGCAGTTTACAGATACCATTCCTGATATCATCTTTTACCTGAGCTACTTCAGTTTTATTCAAAGAGGAGTTGAGAACATGGGCCACGCCATGCTCTGAGGAGATGCTGCGAATAGCATCTACCTGATTCTTCATTAATGCAATAAGGGGCGATACTACTATTGCAGTACCGTCTGATATAAGTGCAGGGAGCTGGTAACATAGTGATTTACCTCCGCCAGTTGGCATTACCACAAAGGTGTCATTTCCTTTAACTATACTGGTAATTACTTCTTCCTGAAGCCCCTTAAACTGACTAAATCCAAAGTACCTCTTCAGTTCTTTGTGTAAATCAATTTCGGTCAAAGCCATTCAATTGTGTTACAATTTTACATACATTTGCATTACTAAATATACATATTTCTTTAGTACCTGCAATTCTTAATTTAATCTAATTTGAAACTTAGCGATCAAATCATTTCCTCTGCAAAAGAAACCATTTCTAATGAAGCAGAAGCAATTGCGAACCTTATAAATTTTATTGACGAAGAATTTACCAAAGCGGTCGAGATCATCTATCGTTCTGAAGGCCGTGTTGTGGTGACCGGGATAGGTAAAAGTGCTATTATTGCCAACAAGATCGTGGCCACTTTAAATTCTACCGGAACTCCCTCTATATTTATGCATGCTGCAGATGCCATACATGGTGATCTGGGAATAGTCCAAGATAATGATGTGGTAATTTGTATTTCCAAAAGCGGAAACAGTCCTGAAATTAAAGTGCTGGTTCCACTAATTAAAAACTTTAATAATACTTTAATTGGGCTTACCGC